>JAYVDN010000748.1:0-1895 GCA_043749385.1 Polaromonas sp. | reverse complement strand
TTGGCATCGCCATACTGCCCCTTGGCACCGCCCACTTGGCCCATCACCTCGGCCACATACTTGCGCTGGTTGCGCAGCGCCACCAAGGCCAGCAAGCTTTGCTGGTTATGAAACAGGTTACCAATCGCCGAGCCTTGCAGCAGCTTGCTCTGCTGGTTCATGATATCGATCTGCGCTTCGTTGTACACCGGCTTGCCATTGGCATCGCGCTGGGTGCCGCTGACATCCAACTTCTTTTGCAGCGCTGCAGCCTTAGGATCGTTGGCGATGATGTAGTCGGTCAAGCTCACCACACCAGTAAGCACATCATCTCCCTTGCCCATCGAGTCGGTCAGCATCTTGGTAGCATCAATGCCCATGCGTTTGGCCGAGGTCTTCAGGCTGTGCGCACTCAGGTGGCTGAGTAGGTCTTTCAGATTGGTCCCCGCCTCATCCTTGGTGCCTGCGGTAGTCACCGACGCCTGGGCAGCAGCCAGTATCTTCTCGTAGCCATGCATGCCCAGCAGGCCCGCCTGGCTGCCGCTGGCCATCAGCTGGGGCAGCCACTTAGCCATGTCTTTTAGCTCAAAGCCGCCCGCCTGGCCTGCTACCAGCGCTTTGTCTAGCAGCATGGGCACCTGGTCTACCTTAAAACCGCTTTGCAGCAGCTTGGTGGCCAGGTTGGCTATCTCGCCTGGCCGGGCATTGCCTGCAGCGGAGTATTTCATGATGGTGGGCAGGGTCTGGATAGCCTGCTCATTGGTTACCACACCGCTGGCGATCATGTCGTTCAGCGCGCCCAATGCGTCCTCACGCTTGCCGCCGCCCAGGCGCAGCGATGCCTTGACGGCATTGTCCAACTCGCGCATGCCCAGGCGCTTGCCTGCCACATCTTTGCCTGCGTAGCTCACATTGGCAGCATCCGCTAGATGGCGCTCATAGGTACGCGCATCTTGCAGTGGTTGGGCCAGCACGGCCTTGCCCGCCTTCACGGCTGCAAAGCCCATCGCGCCCAGCTTGCCCAGCTTGGCCAGCTTGGCCCCAGCACTAGTGAGCAGCTCCATCCGGCTATGCGCCTGGCCTACCGACTGCGTCAGGCGCTGCATATAGCCTATCTGCCGCTCAGACGCGCTGTTGGCCCCAAAGCGGGCAAAGGCGCTGTCCAGGCGGCCTACGCTGCCGCTGGTTTTATCGACCGCAGCTTGCATGGCCTTTTGCGACTGCTCCAGGGCCTGCGCCTCAGTGCGGGCCTTCGCACCAATATTGCTGGCCAGCTCGATAAAGTATTTGAGTTTGAGTTCGCGCATGGTGGCCTGGTGTGGGTGCGGGTGCGGGGTCAGCCAGGCGTCTTAGCCAGTTGCGCCATCAGCGCGCGCAGCCGCGCTTTGGGCAGCAGCTCCAGCGTAGTCGGCGAGCAGTGCAGGGCCAGACTCAGGGCGTTGAGCGTGCGCTCCCAGCCTTGCAGCCTGGCCCGAGGGCTGTGGGGGCGGCGCGGACACCTTAGGGGCCAACCCCGCCATAATCTGCTCAAACTCGGCCTGTGCCATATTGCCATAGCGCACCTCAGCCGCGAGCGTCAGCAAGAATATGCGCTGCTCCAGCAGCTCCAGGTCGCGCGCGCTCAGCTTGTCGTACAGCGCCAGGTCTATCACCGCCTGCGGTATCTCTACCCCGTCGCACACCAGCGCTGCCAGGTGGCGCATATTCAACACATGCTTAAAATTGCTCTCACTCACCAGCAGCTTGTAGCCGCCGTCCACCAGCATGGCACGCTCGCTTTGCGCCTCGGCGTAGCGCTCATCGGCCACATTGGTGTCGCGCAGCTTGGCGGTGCGGTAGTAAATGGTTTTGCCCGCCAGCGTGACTGGCAGGCCATCGGCCAGGGTCAGCGTGTACAGGTCGTCAATACGGTCAAG
>JAYVDN010000747.1:0-5147 GCA_043749385.1 Polaromonas sp. | reverse complement strand
GAGGCGGAATGAGCGATTGTCAAAATTGGTGGAGCCCACCGACACCAACAGGTCGTCTACAACCATCACCTTGCAGTGGTACATGGTGGGCCGGTATTCGGCAATAACGGCTCCAGCAGCCAGCAGTGGCCCCCAGGTGGCGCGCGAGGCGCTGCGTACCGTCTCGCTGTCAATGTGTTCACCAGGCACCACGATACGCAGCTTGACGCCGCGCTCCATGGCCTCCACCAGCGCACGCACCGACAATTCGTCAGGCACAAAATACGCGGCCGACAGATCGATGGAGCGCGATGCTGCGGTGATAGCCATCAGGTACATCAGCTGCATGCCCTCGCTGCCGCCGCTGGGCGAGCTGCTGAACACCTGCGCGGCTGCGTGGCCCACTGGCGCCAGCACCGGAAAATAGTCCGGGCCGTGCGGCACGTCGCCGGTCACCTTGATCCAGTTGTCCAGAAATACCGCCTGCATCTGGGCCACGACCGGCCCCTCCACCTTGAAATGGGTGTCCCTCCAATGGTCTGGATCTTGCGCGCTGCCTGTCCACTGCGGCGCAATGCCCACGCCGCCGGTGAAGGCTACCCGGCCATCCACCACCAACAGCTTGCGGTGGGTTCGGTTGTTCATACGGCGCAGGTTGAACCACTGTGGCGGGTGAAATTTTCGTATCTGTACGCCGGCTGTGGTCAACTGCTCAATAAAGGCTTCATCAACCTTTGCGCTGCCCACCCAGTCCAGCAATACATGGACTTTGACGCCTTGGCGGGCTCGCTCAGACAAGGCATCTGCGAACTCGGCGCCAATGGCGCCAGACCAGTAAATGTAGGTCTCAAACGTGATGGATTTCTGCGCACTGCGGATAGCCGCTAGCATGGGGGCAAATATCTGGTCGCCATTGAGCAGCACCTGGTGCCGGTTACCGCCAATGAACGGCGGCCCCAGAAGAGCGCCTAGCTCATGCGTGAAGCGCGGGTCTTCCAGTGAGTAGAGGCGCTCAATTCGATGTTGTATTTTCTTCTCGCCGCCCATGAAATTGAGCAGCAGCAACACGCAGACCACGGTAATGGCAACCGCCGCAACGGCCAGCACAACGGGGTGACTGAGCTTGGTGACGTCTGGCATTTTTCTGTTTGGCGACATTGGGGTGCCTAGCTGCGCTTTTCAGCGCTCGGGCGCAACCCGTTTCAACGCATGGGCGTTGCCCACCATACTGCACGTTGCCGTGCCGATGCGCGACAGGGCCTTGTGAATTTGCGCTGATTGCATGCCGGTTCCTCACTAGTGGTTGATAGCTGCAAGTGTTAGGTGTTTCGCACAGAACCGTCTGTTCGATGCCGCACATAAGCCGGCTTGTACTTGGGCTACGAGAAGTACCATTTTTATGGCGCTGGATGACGACAAGCCACAGCATCGTCCTACATACCGGCTTACAGGTGCCACCTAACATACAGGGCATATGCGGCAATGGTGCCGAGGTTCTATTCAGGAGTGTCCAATGGTAAAGCCCAGCAAGACCCGTAAAACATTAGCCGATCCGGAGCAAGAAAAACTGGCGCAAACGCAAATCGTTGCCCAAATGGTGATGTACAACCCCGGTAAAGCCAAAGAATACGCTTACGAAAATGCTGTGTCACCGGACAAGGGCTTCACCGTGCCGGTCGAGTCCAGGGTGGTATCCGCTAGCACTGTCACTGAGGATTGCACCAGTCTAAAAGCAGGCACCACCGCCACCGAAGGCGACAACCCTCTGGTGGATTCACTGGACCGTGTGCGCGTTGATTCGTCTGGACGCATGTTGACCACTAACCACGGTGTAGCCATCGCCGACAACCAAAGCTCCTTGAAAGCGGGGGTTCGCGGCCCGGCGTTACTGGAAGATTTCATTCTTCGAGAAAAAATCACCCATTTCGACCATGAGCGCATACCCGAGCGTATTGTCCACGCCAGAGGATCCGCTGCCCATGGCTTCTTTGAATGTTATGCACCTTTGGACGAATTCACCAAAGCTGCGCCGTTTACCACACAAGGCAAACAGACGCCAGTTTTCGTACGCTTTTCCACCGTGGCAGGGGAGCGGGGATCAAAAGATACCGCGCGCGATGTGCGCGGCTTCGCTGTCAAGTTCTATACGGATGAGGGCAACTGGGACTTGGTGGGTAACAACATGCCTGTATTTTTTATCCAAGACGCCATCAAATTCCCTGACTTGATCCATGCAGTTAAACCTGAGCCACACAATCAAATGCCCCAAGCGGCCAGTGCACACGACACTTTTTGGGATTTTGCATCCCTGATGCCAGAGTCTAGCCACATGCTGATGTGGGTGATGTCAGACCGCGGTATACCTCGCAGCTACAGCACCATGGAGGGATTCGGAGTGCACACTTTCCGCTTGGTTAACCAGGCGGGCAAGTCGGTATTTTGCAAATTCCACTGGAATCCCAAAGCCGGCACACACTCGATGGTGTGGGACGAGGCGGTAAAGGTTTCGGGCGCCGATCCCGATTTTCACCGACGTGACCTGTGGGACCGCATCGAGTGTGGCGCTTATCCCGAGTGGGAGTTAGGTCTGCAGATTTTTACCGAAGAACAGGCCGACAAATTTAGTTTTGACATACTCGACGCCACCAAGCTCATACCTGAAGAGCTCGTGCCGATACGGCCGGTCGGGCGCATGGTGCTCAACCGCAATCCCGATAATTTTTTTGCTGAAACTGAACAAGTCGCCTTCTGCACCGCGCACGTCGTACCAGGCATAGATTTTTCCAACGATCCTCTGTTGGCAGGGCGCATCCATTCCTACGTGGACACGCAAATCTCCAGGCTAGGTGGGCCGAACTTCCATGAAATTCCTATCAACGCCCCGCTTGCGCAGTCCCATAACAATCAACGCGACGGGATGCACAGGCAGGCCATCCACCGCGGGCGCGTATCGTATGAGCCCAATTCCTTGGCGGGAGGTTGCCCATTCCAGGCGGGTGCAGAGCAAGGTTTTATGACCTTCCCAGCACGCCAAGAAGCTGACGAAGAGCAAGCCAAGGTACGCGGCAAACCTGAAAAATTTGCTGATCACTACACCCAAGCCACCCTGTTTTACGACAGCCAAACGCCCGTAGAAAAGGCGCACATTGCAGCCGCCTTTCGATTTGAGCTGAGCAAGTTGACCGTGCCTGCCGTTCGCGAACGCGTGGTCGCGTCATTGCGCAATGTGTCCGAAGCACTGGCAGCAGAAGTGGCTGAAGGACTAGGTATCAGCCCTCTGCCCGCGCCAATGCCGCGCGCTTTGACCAGGCCTGCCAAACCCGAGATCAGAAATGCACCTTCGTTATCGTTGATGGCCCGGCCCGGCGACGGTTCGGTCAAAGGCCTGAAGGTAGCTTTGCTAATTGCCGACGGCGTGATAAGCACGTCAATATTGCAGGTGCGCGATGCCTTGGTCGCGCAGGGTGCCGTGGCCAGGCTGATCGGGCCTCGTATCGGCAATACCCTGAGCTCGGATGCTGGCAGTCTCATAGCCGATGCATCTCTAGAGAACGAGCCAGGATTTTTGTTTGACGCATTGGTCTTACCCGATGGGGAGAAGGCCGCTGCTACTTTGGCACAGTACCCACAGACCATGGACTTTATCAAAGACCAGTATTTGCACTACAAGACCATCCTGGCTTTGGGTACAGGCAAAAGCTTGCTCGACAAAGCGGGTGTTAAGTACGACGCTTTAACTGATACCGAGCATCATGGAGTTATTGTCCAGCCCGCAAAACAAATTGATGCTGCTATACAAATGCTGATGCCAGCGCTTGCGGTGCAAAGGCATTGGCGGAGAAGTGCTGCCTTGCTATAACCCCATTTTTTACACACTGAAAGAGCATGCATATGAAAATACTATTTGATGCTGTGTTCTATCCTGGCGGCCACGGTCCGTTATGGGATTTGAGCGAAGACGTTCATTCTGCGGCATTGATCGAGGCCATGCTCTCGGCAAGCAAACCCGTAGCGGCGGTATGCCATGCCCCAGGCGTGTTCCGCAACGCCAAGATAGACGGAAGATCCATCGTGGCAGGCGAAAAAGTTACCGGATTTACAAACACCGAAGAAAAAGCTGCAGGGCTTACTGACGTCGTACCGTTTCTGGTGGAAGATATGCTCAAGGAAAAGGGCGGCGTGTATTCCAAAGCAGGCGACTGGCAGCCTTACGTAATCACGGATGGACTGTTGATTACAGGGCAAAACCCTGCATCTTCGCAGCCTGCTGCAAATGCCTTGTTGGAGAAATTGAAACTCCCAGGGTCCGCTCCATCTACGTCGTAACCGCGCTGAGGCTGGAAACTGGATGCGTACACCCGGCGATGCACCTCCTGAGGATGTCGAAAAAAGAGCGTTAGTTTGCTTGCTCGTGGTCGTGTCAATTGGGATGGGGTGGATACTACTGCCGTTTTTTGGCGTGATTATGTGGGGCAGCATCACCGCGCTGCTTTTCGCACCTTGGAACCGGTGGCTTTTACCGAGACTAAACAACCGAGCCACCCTCGCTGCACTGGCGACGCTCGCGGCAGTGCTGGTGATGGTGATTTTGCCTTTGGTGATGATCAGTGCCGCGTTGGCGCGCGAGGCAGCGTCGCTCTACCAGAGCATTGAGTCCGGGCAATTGAACATCGTAGGCTATTTCCGAACCGTCTTCAATGTACTACCCGCCTGGATTACCGATGCACTTAACCGGGCAGGGCTGTCGGACTTCGATTCAATGCAGCGAAGAGTCACCAGCGTGCTCCTGCAAGGCAGTCAATTTATAGCTACGCAAGCATTGAGCATTGGCCAAAATACGTTCGAATTTGTTACCAGCATTTTCATTGCTTTGTATTTGGCATTTTTCTTGATACGCGATGGAAAACAGCTTGCTCGAAGTATCCGGCACGCTATACCGCTGGCTCCAATACACAAGAATGAACTGATTGCCAAGTTTGCTACGGTGATCAGGGCCACTGTTAAGGGCAATTTGGTTGTTGCGCTGATACAGGGCATATTGGGTGGCCTTGCATTTTGGGTTCTTGGCGTTGGTGCAGCGGTCTTATGTGCAGTACTAATGGCATTTTTGTCGCTCTTGCCCGCTGTAGGCGCTGCTTTGGTATGGCTACCTGTCGCGGTGTATTTCT
>JAYVDN010000746.1:0-5655 GCA_043749385.1 Polaromonas sp. | reverse complement strand
GGGCGGGGTCTTGCAGCGCGTGCAAGTCCGCTGGTGTGCCGTGTGCGCGCAGGTAGGCGGGGCTGGCGTACACACCTACGGGGGCGTCTTCCAGCTTGCGGGCTACCAAGCGCGAGTCGGGTGGTGTGCCTTGGCGAATGGCGATGTCGTAGCCTTCGTCTACAAAGTCGATATTGCGGTTGGAGATGTTGATGTCCAGCTCTACATCGGGGTACTGCGCGCGAAAAGCAGCCATGCGCGGCAGCAGGCGGTAGTGCGCGTAGGTGCTGGGCACGCTGATGCGTAGCAGGCCGCGCGCCTGGGTATGCTGGCCGGTAATGCTGCGCTCGGCATCTTCAATTTGGCTTAAAGCCGCGCGGCACTGCTCGTAGTACAGGCGGCCGTCGTCGGTGAGCTGCATGCTGCGCGTGGTGCGCCTGAACAGCTTGTTGCCCAGCCGCTCCTCCAGCCGCCCTACCCCCCGGCTCACTGCTGCGGGCGTAAGGCCCAGTGCGCGGGCGGCAGCGGTAAAGCTGGACAGTTCTGCCGCCTTGCAAAATATGGCGATGGTGCTGAGCTGGGTTTGGGTGGCGTCCATGGTTTGCGGATCTATTAATTACATGAAGTATCAATTAAATCAAATTAAATGGTATTTATCAATCTTAATCATCGCAATACAGTTGCACCGGTGGTTTGAGACCACGCCTATTGTTTTTTTAACTGCTTGAAGGAGCTTGTTATGCAACCCGTTTTGATGATCCTGACCTCTCACGCCCAGTTGGGCAACACCGGCAAGCCCACCGGTCTCTGGGCTGAAGAACTGACCACGCCCTACTACGCATTGGTAGACGCTGGCTTTGATGTGACCCTGGCCTCGCCGTTGGGCGGCACGCCACCGTGGGTGGCCGACTCACTGCAGGTCAAGCCTGAAGACACCGGCAGCACGGTCACGCGCTTTTTGGCCGACCCTGTGGCCATGGCCAAATTCAACGCCACCCACAAGGCAGCTGCGCTGGCTATGTCTGACTACAGCGCGGTCTTCTTGCCCGGTGGCCACGGCACCATGTGGGACACCGCCACAGACCCTGCCACCGCCCGTTTGGTGGCCGACAGCTTTAACGCTGGCAAGCCTACAGCAGCGGTGTGCCACGGGCCAGCAGGCTTGGTGAAGGCCTTGCGCACGGACGGCAAAAGTATTTTGTTTGGCAAAAAAGTCAACGGCTTTACCAATGCGGAAGAAACTGCAGCGGGCTTGATGGAGGTGGTGCCTTTTCACCTGGAGACGAAATTGCGCGCGCTGGGCGGCGTGTTTGAAAGCGGCCCCAACTGGGCACCGTATGCCGTGCGCGATGGCCATTTGATCACCGGGCAGAACCCGGCGTCTAGCGCGCTGGTAGCCAGCCATGTGGTGGCCGCGTTGCAGGGCAAATAAAATCCTCGCTGCGGGGTAGTCGCCGTTGGTGTGAGCGCTGCTCACCACCTACGATTGCAACTTAGCTGCATTTAGCGCACTATTGTTTATATAGCTGCTCCCGCAATATTCCATTGGGCTAGAGCGCTATTCACCTTGAAAGAAAGACCTATGAAGCATACTTTTATCTCTTTGGCAGTGGCCGCCGCTGCCCTCACGGGCGCTGCATCGGCCAGTGCGCAAAAGTTCAGCCTGAGCAGCGCCGACCTGCCTGCGGGCAAGCCGGTGGCCACGAAGCATGTGTTCAACGGCTTTGGCTGCACGGGCGAGAACGTGTCCCCCGCGCTGAGCTGGAAAAACGCCCCCGCTGGCACCAAAGGTTTTGCCGTGATGGTGCATGACCCGGACGCACCCACGGGCGGCGCGGGCTTTTGGCACTGGGTGGTGGTGAACCTGCCCGCCAGCGCCACCGGCCTGCCCCAAGGCGCGGGCGCGGCCGATAGCAAAACACTGGGCGAAGGTGCACGCCAGATCAACACCGACTTTGGCAGCCCAGGCTGGGGCGGCCCCTGCCCTCCGCAAGGCAACAAACCGCACCGCTACAACTTTGCGGTATACGCACTGAAGGTGGACAAGCTGGAACTGCCGCCGAACGCCACCGCCTCGCTCACCGGGTTTATGGTGAACGGCAATGCTCTGGCCAAGGCCAGTATTACCGCGAAGTACGGGCGTTGATACTCGGGCGTTGATACTCGGGCGTTGATTTGCGGGCGCTGATTTACGGACGTTGATTGATGGGCGCTGACCTGGGCGCGCTGATTGCGGGTGCTAATGGGCCTGTAGTTGGCGCGAGTTCTTGGGGTCTCGAAACACCAGTGGCTTGACCACCGTGCGCTGGGCATCGGGCACTTGGGCGTAGGCCACGGCGTCTTCAATGCGCTGGTGGTGGGGTGACTTGTCGCATACGGGGTCAGCGTTGGTAGCATCACCGGTCAGCATATAGGCCTGGCAGCGGCAGCCGCCCAGGTCTTTTTCTTTCTCGGGGCAGGTGCGGCAGGGCTCTTTCATCCAGCTGTCGCCCCGAAAGTGGTTAAAGCCGGGCGACTGGGTCCAAATGTCCTGCACGCTCATGTCGCGCACATTGGGAAAGTCAATGCCTTTGAGCATTTTGGCGGTGTGGCAGGGCAGCGCGGTACCGTCGGGCGTGACGGTGAGGAAGATGTTGCCCCAGCCGTTGGTGCATTTTTTGGGGCGGTTCTCGTAGTAGTCGGGCACCACAAAGAAGATGCGCAGTTTGTCGCCCAGCCTCTCGCGGCATGCGTTGGTGATACGCTCGGCGCGCTCTAGCTGCTCGCGCGATGGCAGCAATTGATCGCGGTTCAGCTCGGCCCAAGAATAGTATTGTGTGTTGGCCAGTTCCAGGTATTCAGCGCCCAGCTCTACGGCCAGGTCAATGATCTGCTCGATGTAGTCGATGTTGAGGCGGTGCACCACACAGTTGAGCACCATGGGCCATCCGTTGGCCTTGATCATCTGGGCGGTGCGGCGCTTGAGATCAAAGGTTTTGGTGTGGGATAAAAAGTCGTTCAGCTCTTTGGTGGAGTCTTGGAAGGAGAGTTGGATATGGTCTAGCCCGGCGGCTTTCAGCGCTGCTGCGCGCGCCTCGGTCAGGCCCACGCCGGAGGTGAGCAGGTTGGTGTAGAAGCCTAGCTTATGCGCCTCGGCTACCAGCACTTCCAGGTCGTCGCGCAGCATGGGTTCGCCACCCGAAAAGCCGCACTGCACGCTGCCTGCGGCGCGCGCCTGGCGCAGCACGCGCAGCCAGTCATCGGTGGACAGCTCGGCCTCTGAACCCGTCTTGGCAAAGTTAACCGGGTTGTAGCAAAACACGCAGTGCAGCGGGCAGCGGTAGGTGAGCTCGGCCAGCAGCCACAGAGGTGGGCCGGGTTGTGCATGGGTCGTGGCGGTGGGCGCCATGTTGGCTAGAGCACTTGCTACTGTGTCATGCGTAGTGCCCGCGTTACCCGATTCAGCGGCTAAAGTTACAGCGGAGTTCATAGTTTGACCCATCCTTGGCGCTGTGCAATCGCCAAAAAATCCAACACATCGGGTGCCAAGCCCGTGGCTTCAAACCGTTTTTCCAGATCGTCGATCACGGTCTGCACAGTCTTCACTCCGTCCAGCCGTTGCATGATCTCACCCGCACTGCCGTTGAGTTTGACCATGCCCTCCGGGTACAGCAGCACCCAGGATTTTTGCACTTCCTCCCATTGCAGACGAAAGTGGCTGGCCATGCGCGGTTGGCTAGTTAAGCCGATGCTGGTGATAGTGGCGGCTTCTGTCATGCGGATGCTCTCACGTTAGGGTCTTGGCTTTCGGGCCTTTGATTTCCACTTCGCACTGGCTCAGCATGATGGCGTCGGCCAGCGCCCACAGCACGTCCAGTTTGAACTGCAAAATCTCCAGCGCCCGCTCTTGCAGAGCGCGGGTTTGGCTAAAGTAGTCCAGCGTGAAGTGCAGGCCGTGCTCTACGTCGCGCCGCGCCTGCGTAAGGCGCTGCTTAAAGTAGCGCAGCCCCTCGGCATTGACCCACGGGTACTGCGTAGGCCAGGTGTCAATGCGCTGCTGGTGGATATGCGGTGCAAACAGCTCGGTCAGGCTGGAGGCCACGGCTTCTTGCCAGGGCTGGCGGCGGGCAAAGTTCACATACGCATCGACCGCAAAGCGCGCGGCGGGCACTACATAGCGTAGCGATGTAACGTCGTCACGCGACAGGCCCACGGCCTCGCCCAAGCCCACCCAGGCCTCGATGCCGCCTGCGTCGTTGATGCCGCCCAAGTTGATGCCGTCGTGGTCCAAGATGCGCAAAATCCATTCGCGGCGGATCTCGCGGTCGTTGCAGTTGGACAAAATGGCCGCGTCTTTGAGGGGGATGGAGATTTGGTAATAAAAGCGGTTGGCTACCCAGCCCTGCAACTGCTCGCGCGAGAGTTTGCCCTGTGCCATCATGATGTGGAAGGGGTGGTTGATGTGGTAGCTGGTGCTCTTGCCGCGCAGGCGCGTTTCAAACTCTTCTTTGCTCCAGGGCGCGAGGGTGGTGGCGTTCATGGGGGTGCTCATAAATCAATCTCCATGCCGTCATGCGCCACCTCGATACCGCGCTCTGTCAGCTCTTTGCGCTCGGGGCCATCTTCATCCAGGATGGGGTTGGTGTTGTTGATGTGGATCAGCACTTTGCGGATAGTTCTGGGCAGTTTGCCTAGCCACTCCAGCATGCCGCCGGGGCCGGTTTGCGGCATATGGCCCATGGCGCGGGAGGTTTTTTTGGAGGCACCGAGGGTGATCATCTCGTCCTCGGTCCACAGCGTGCCGTCTACCAGCACGCAGTCTGCGGCCTGCATGGCGGCCCACACGTGGGGCTCCATTTGGCCCAGACCGGGGGCGTAGAAAATGCGTTTGCCGCTGGCCGTGTCGGCAATGGTTACGCCCACGTTGTCGCCGGGTTGGGGCTGGTCGCGGTGCGGTGAATAGGGTGGCGCGTTGCTGATCAATGGCAGGGCATGGAAGTGCAAACCTGGCACACCATCCATCGCAAAGCCTTCTGGACTTAGCAACACTTCATGCCAGTCAATGCCGCAGTAGTGCCCCAGCACTTTGAACAGCGGGTTGCCGATCATCAGGTCGTCCCGCACCAGCGGGTGGCACCACAGCGCCAGCGGCTGGCGGTGCTCGCGCAGCATGTACAGGCCGGTGGTGTGGTCGATCTGCGCGTCCATTAAAAATACGGCCTGGATGGCGGTGTCGCGCAAGCTGCGCGCAGGCTGCAACGTGGGGAAGCTGCGAATCTGCTGGAGGATGTCGGGGGAGGCGTTAAACAGCACCCAGTTTTCAAGATCAGCACTGACGGTGATGGACGACTGGGTGCGCGCCGTAACGCGTTTGCTGCCGGTGCGGTAGGCGCTGCAGTTGGGGCAATTGCAGTTCCACTGCGGAAAGCCGCCGCCGGCTGCCGAACCTAGAACATGGATTTTCACTCTGGAGAGTTTCTGATGAATGGCGACAACCCGCCGGGAACCTCCCGACGGGTTGGCTGCTATCAGCGATTGGCGATGTACATCGTGATTTCAAAGCCAAGACGCATGTCGGTAGCTGCTGGTTTTTCCCATTTCATACGGTAACTCCTGAGTGTTGACACCGCACAGCGCGGTAAATGTACAAAGCAGAACATCTGCCCGTACGCTATGCAGTGTGCAGTTTTGCGGGCT
>JAYVDN010000745.1:0-7280 GCA_043749385.1 Polaromonas sp. | reverse complement strand
CCGCGCAGCCTGCTGGACGAGCTGTCCCGCCTGGGTGTGGCCAGTTGGGACAAGGCCACCGACGTGGTGCAGCTGCAAACCAACGCCTTTGTGCCGCAGGGCGACTGGGCGCGCATGACGGCGTTTTTGGGCGACAACGTGGGCGACCATTTGCGGGCAGCCACCGCCAACGTGCTGGGCAGTGGCAAAGAGCATTTGGAGCAGGCTATTTTTGCCGACGAGCTGTCCACCCATTCACTGCAAGCCTTTCGCGCCTTGATGGGCGCACAGTGGCGCGAGCTGTTGCAAACCCTGACACCTCAGCTAGAGCAACTGATTGAAGATGACAAGTTGGCCCAGCGCGCGCAAGACCAGCGCGTGCGGGTTGGCCTGTACACCTGGGCCCAGCCGATGCAAGCGGCAGCGCCAGCCAGCCCACCCGGTTCCAAGCCCAGCGCTGGAAAAAAACCCCAAAAACCAAGTCTGGAGAACCCTTCATGAAACCGCTTCTTTTAGCTATCTCCCAGCGCCTGCGTGGCCGCATGACCCAAGGCCCTAGATCGCTGGCTGCGTGCACGCTAGGGTTCTTTGCGCTGCTAGCCGCAGTAGCCTGTGGCGGCGGCGGCGGCGTGGCCTCGGTGGGCTCAGGCGGCACCGGTACAGTCAGTGCCAGCACCTTCAGTGTGGGCACCATCACTGGCTTTGGCTCGGTATTTGTCAACGGCCTGCGGTTTGAAGACAGCAGTGCCAGCGTGAGCGATGAGGACGGCGCCCGCAGCCGCAACGACCTCAAGCTGGGCATGGTCGTCAAGGTGCAAGGCAGCGTGGATGCCAGCGGCACCTCCACCGCCAGCAGCTTTAGCTTTGACAGCGAGCTGCTCGGGCCGGTCAGCGCTGTGAGCACCACCAGCAAAACTCTCACCATCATCGGTCAAAAGGTATTGATCGACGACAGCACGGTATTTGACAGCTCGTTGCCACAGGGGTTTGCCGGCATTCAATCGGGCCAAGTGCTGGAAGTACACGGCTTTTTAGACGCAAGCACGAATGCGTTGCAAGCCAGCTTGGTGGAGCTGAAAACCAACCCGGACCGCTTCAAGATCAGCGGCAATGTCAGCAACCTGCAAAGCGCCTCCAAGACCTTCCAGATTGGCCAGGAAAGTATCAGTTTCGCAGGCTTGAACGCCACAGATATTGCGCCAGTGTTGGCCAATGGCGCGTTCGTCAAAGTGCGTTTGGCACCTACCGCACCTCGGGCCAATGGCTTATGGACCGCAGCCTTGCTGCGCAACAGCAACGTCAATGTAGGCAACAGCGAGAAGGCCGAAGTGGAAGGCTTGATCACCAGCATCACTTCGCCCATCCTGTTCAGCGTCAGCGGTGTGAATGTCGATGCACGCAACGCCAGCGTTAGCAACGCCAACGCGGGCTTGGTGCTGGGGGCACGGGCGCAGGTCAAAGGCACGCTTACCAACGGCACCTTGTTTGCCAGCGAAGTAAAACTGCAGCCATCCCAGTCGGGCGGCAAGCAAATCGAGCTCAATGGCGCCATCTCCAGCTTCAATAGCGCCAGCAAAACCTTTGTGCTTCGCGGCGTGACAGTGAGCTACGGCAGTGGCGTGCGCTACGACAACGGTGCTGAAAACAATCTGGCCAACGGCAAGGCCGTAGAAGTCAAAGCGCAAACAACCTCTAACAGTTCCATCGTGAATGCCACCCGAATCAAATTTGACAACTAGCGCGCAGCGCTGAGAGCAAAACCCCTCCAAATTTAACGTTTCCCCACCCGCTCATCCCGAGCACTACCTGTAAAGGAAGACTGCCATGAAACACGCGATATTTACCCACCCACTAGGGGCGCTTGCAAGGCGCACCGCCCTGCTGGCCAGCCTGGTTACCGCTCTGACCATCACCGCCTGCGGCGGCGGTGGCGGCGCCAGCGACAGCGCGGCCCAGCCCGGCACCGGCACGCCCGTGGCCACTGCGGCCGCGGACGATGCACTGAGCAATGGCTCGATTACCGGCTTTGGCTCCGTCATCGTCAACGGTATTCGCTTTGACGACTCCAGCGCCCGCGTAAGCGACGATGACGATGATGACAACCCAGGCCGCGGCAAAGACGATCTCAAGCTGGGCATGGTAGTCACCGTCACCGGCTCCAGTGGCACAGGCACCGGCTCGGCCACCGCCACCGGCACCGCTACGGCCATCGTATTTGGCAGCGAGCTGCAAGGCCCCGTGCAAAGCATCAACGGCAGCACCGTCAGTGGCACCGTCACCACACCACCGACAGGTACAAGCACAGGTACACCGACTGGCACCGTCACTGGCACCCCTACGGTCGTGGCTACAGGCACCGGCACGGGCACAGCGACAGGTACCACCACAGCGGCCATTGGCACGCAAACCTTGACGATCTTGGGCCAAACCGTGGTGGCAGGTACGCGCACCATCTATGACCCGACCGATCTTCCCAATGGCTTTGCCAGTATCCGCATAGGCAACGTTCTGGAAGTGCATGGCTACCTGGACCCGGCTACCAACAAGCTGATGGCCACGCGCATTGAACGCAAGAACAACGCGAACTCCTACAAAATTACAGGCAACATCTCTAGCCTGAAAGCCGCCTCCAAGACCTTCAAGATTGGCACCGAGACGATCAGCTACGACGGCATCAACCCCAACCGCCTGAACGCCAATTTGGCTGATGGCTTGACCGTGCGGGTGCGTTTGTCTACCACGCAGACCACCACCGGCACCTGGAACGCCACCCGCATCAAAGCCGCCCACCCCGTGATGGCCAACCGCAACAAGGTTGAGATTGAGGGTTTGATCACCGCCTTTACATCGACAGCCAAGTTCAGCGTCAAAGGCGTACCCGTCGATGCCAGCAACGCCAGCTTCCCCAAAGGCACAGCCAGTGTTGTACTGGGCGCACGGGTTGAAGTCAACGGTGCTCTGGTCAACGGTGTACTGATTGCCACCAAGGTAAAAACCGAGGCGGAAGGAGGCAACGGTAACGGTAACGGCAACGACGACAACAACGTCAGCAGCCGCAACGAGATCGAGCTGCACGGTGCCATCTCCAGTGTCAACGCTGCTTCCAAAACCTTTGCATTGCGCGGCTTGACGGTCAGCTATGCAGGCACGGTGGACTTCCAGCGCGGCACGGCGACCAATTTGGTCAATGGCGCGAAAGTAGAAGTCAAAGGCGTCGCAGCGGCTACCGGCACCACGGTGGTAGCGAAGAAAATTAAGTTTGAAGATTAAGTTTGAAGAATTGTCTACTGGATCGTTCAGTAGACAGAGAGTTTGATTGAGAGATGGGTTAAGCATTTGCGGGGGCTTCGTGCCCCCGCTTTTTTTTGCACCATCGACTTCGCTACTTGCATGAAGCCACACTCTCAAGCCTTGCTATGCTTACCAAGTTGCTGCAAACTGCCCGGCACAAAATGCCTGTCAATAAACTGGGCCATTGCGTCAAAGACCGACTCCAGTGTGGGAGCGCTGGCACCAAACAATGCATGCAGCGCCGCGGGATCTTCAAACAGCCCGTGCACATACACACCCAGCACATTGCCTTGGGCATTTTGCCAAGCCAGATCGGGCGGCAAAACTGCGGTAGGTTTGGCCGTACCAATGAACAGATCCGCTCTCACCGACGTCACACCATGGTGAATTTCGTAGCCCTTGAAACTGACTGCGCTGAGCGCGGCCCACGCACCGCTCAGTGGGGCAAACTGCGCAGTGGTGTGGCGCACGGTTTTAGTTTCTTCAAACTGTGTTACCAGGGGGAGCAAGCCCAGACCCGGGGCATTGCCGTCAATGCCAAAGGGGTCGATCAAGGCCTCGCCCAGCATTTGCAAGCCACCACAAATGCCCAGCACCCTGCCGCCGCTCGCGGCATGGGCGGCAATGCTGGCGTCAATTTTGGTAGCACGCAGCCAGGCCAGGTCGCTGCTGGTGTGCTTGGAGCCTGGCAAAATAATCCAGTCGGCACCGACTAAATCCGCAGAGCTGCGCGCCCACACCAAGCGCACACCGTCGATGTTCGTCAAAACCTGAAACTCGTCCAAGTTGCTGATGCGTGGGTAGGCCACCACGGCGATAGTGGTATGCACGCGGCCCGTGGCGCGGGTACGCTGGTCAAACACGCCGTCTTCTTCGGGCAAGCCGTGGTTCCACCACATGGGCAGCGTGGCTACCGTGGGGATGCCGGTGCGCTCTTGCAGCATCTGCGGTGCAGGCGCCAGCAAGGCGGCATCACCGCGAAACTTGTTGAGCACAAAGCCTGTAATGAGCGCTTGCTCGTCAGCAGGCAGCAGCGCCCAAGTGCCGTACAGATGGGCAAAGGCACCGCCCCGGTCTATGTCGGTGACGAGCAAACAGCGGGCCTGTGCATGGCGCGCCACGCGCATGTTGACGATGTCGCTGCTGTGCAGGTTGATCTCGGCAGGCGACCCAGCGCCTTCGATCACGACGATGTCGTTTTCTGCACGCAGGGCATCGAGCGACTGGGCGATAGCGGGCCATACATGCTCGCTGCGCTCTCGCCAAGCCATGGCCGTGAGCGCTGGGCTGACCTGGCCTAAGAGCACTACCTGGCTGTGGGTGTCAGCCTCGGGTTTGAGCAGCACCGGGTTCATGCGCACATCGGGCACCGCTCTGGCGGCCAGAGCCTGAAAATATTGCGCACTGCCAATCTCACCATACGCACCGCCCTGCCCGGCCACCACTCGCGCGTTGTTGCTCATGTTTTGCGCTTTGAAGGGCGCAACCTTGTAGCCGCGCTGCGCGTACCAGCGGCACAGCGCCGTAGCGAGCCAGCTTTTGCCCGCACCGCTGGTGGTGCCTAGCACCATGACGCACTTGGCGGTCATAGGCGCAAGCCTGTTGAATGAATTGCTGGGGGGTAGGTATGCATTTTTTGGGTGCTATGTGAATTGCTTTGGCAGGTAGCGAGTTGGGTTGGGAGAATGTGTTCGCAGGTGGCTGGCTGGTGTCAGTTGGGCGTCCTCAAGAGCTACACATTCGATAGCAGCGCCCCCATATTTTAAAGTGCTACGGTCTAATACGCATCTGAATGCTGAGATTTTTTGTTTTGTACCGGATCAGGCCGACGGCGTACTCAGCTCCGCGGCTGTCCCCCGTTGCGGCTTAGGGCCGCTGCCTCCTCCTTTATGCCGCTGCGCTGAGTACACCGCCGGCCTGATCTCGCGAAGTAGTAGGCGATCCACCGTTGTGCCTCAACCATCCCACTACGCAGCTCTGGCACTTGGTGTGCACAGCGCAGCGGCATAAAGGAGGAGGCCGCAGGCCGGGGGACAGCCGCGAAGCTGTGCACACCAAGTGCCAGAGCGTGTTCAGAAGGAAAACCACTGCATGCACAGGCACAGAGCCATCCAATTCCCAAGAGCCTGAGCAGCGCACTACGCCGCCATCCACACGCCGCCTACTCGCCGCCAATCGCAGTCAAAGGTGTCACGCAGCAGTTGCGCGTCCAGTATTTCGCCAGTAGGGCCCGTAGCCCAACGACGGTCTGCGCGGGCAGCTATTAAATGCGTAGCTACACTTTGCACCCACGTCATGTCGTGGGCACTCATCACCATGGCCACTTGCGGCTCCATACCGCTTGCTTGATGCGACTGCGCGCGCAGCCACTGCGCCACCATGCGCTGGTGCGCGGGGTCTTGAAAACTCACGGGTTCATCGAGCAGCCACAGCGCGGCTTCTTGCGCGGCCACTGCGGCCAAGCCTACGCGTTGGCGTTCGCCACCCGAGAGCTGGGTAATGGGCCGGTCCAGCAGCGGCGCGATGTCCAAAGCACTTCCCAGCGCAGCGCAACGCACCTGCAGTTGCGCTGCGCTCAAGGCCATGCTGGGTTGCAATGCGATGAACTCGCGCACGGTCAAGTCAAAGCGGTCTTGGGCCGACTGCGCCATGTAAGCGCGGCGTGTGCCGCGCGCGCCGTGGGCAATGGGTGCGGCATGCGCTTGGCCAGCGTGGGTGCGCCGCAATGTCTGCTCACTCGCACTACCCGTCGCTAGCCCCGCCAACGCACGCAGCAGTGTCGATTTACCCGCTGCGTTACGCCCTATCACACACCAGCGCTCACCAGGCTGCACCGTAAAGTTCAGGCCCTGCACCAAGGTGCGGCCAGCGGCATCTAATTGAAGGTCTTGCACTTGCAGCAAAGCAGTCATCGCCCCACTCCGTCGTGTTTGCGCGCTAAAAACCAAATGAAAATGGGCGCACCAATCAGGCTCATCACCGCGCCCACGGGCAGTTCCAGCGGCCAGGCCACACTGCGCGCCAGCGTGTCGGCCAGCACCAGCAGGGCCGCACCGCCCAGCGCGCTCATCCAGGCCAAATGCCGGGTGCCGCGCGCCCCCGCCAAACGCAGCGCTTGCGGCACCACCAAGCCCACAAAACCAATCGAACCCGCCATCCCCACGGCCAAGGCGGTGGCTATGCAGGCCAGCACCATCAACCCAGTGCGCAGCAACGCGACCGGCTCACCCAGCAGGTGCGCGGCCTCGCTTCCCAACATCAATCGATCGATAGCCCTGGCATATCGGAGGTAAGCAGCTATAAATAAAAGAGCGAACAGACAGGCGGGCCAGTTCAACTCAGCGCCTGACAGGTCGCCAATCAGCCAAAATATCGCGCCACGCAAGCGGTCATCGGGCGTGAGCGTGAGCAGCAGTGTGCTCACCGCGCCCAGTACCGCCGCCAGCATGGCACCCGTCAAAATAAGACGCGACGAGGCGTCGTCTGCCCGCGTGCTGATAGCGCCACGCGCCAGCAACATCAGCAGCGCGCCAGCGGCCAGCGCCCCCAATGCCGCGCCTAGCCACATCAAGCCGCCCAGCAGCAGCGCCAGAATGCCCCCCACTGCCGCGCCGCTGGAGGTGCCCAGCACATACGGGTCAGCCAGTGGGTTACGCAGAAGCACTTGCAGCGCCAAGCCGCTCAGCGCCAGCAGCGCGCCTACGCAGGCACCCGCTGCCACACGCGGTGCGCGCAGGCTTTGCAGCACCTGCATGTCCAGGCCTTGCACGCCCACCCAAGGCAATGCCAAACCCAAACCCAGCGCCCCAACAGCTATACAAACAATAGCTATTTGAGGCTTATGGGATGCGGCTGTCAGCATGTCTTGCATGGTAGGCCAAAACGGGCTTACACCCTTACTGCATCGTCCAGTTGACACCCGCAAACACACCGCGCGGTGCCTGGCGGTAGCCGTACACCGTTTCGTACGACTTGTTGAGCAGGTTGTCCACGCGGCCAAAGGCTTTGAA
>JAYVDN010000744.1:0-7456 GCA_043749385.1 Polaromonas sp. | reverse complement strand
ACCTGCCGGTGCGCGGCGTGCGCGGCGAAGTGGTGTGGCTGCATGCGCCAGGCTTAAATCTGCAACGCCCCGTGCGCCTGCTGCACCCACGCCATAAGGTGTACATTGTGCCCCGCCCCGGCGACATCGTGCTGGTGGGTGCCAGCGAAATTGAAAGCCAAGACCGCTCGCCCATGTCGCTGCGCAGCGCGGTAGAACTGATGGCCGCTGCGCACAGCGTGGTGCCCGCCTTGGCCGAGGCACGCATCATCCGCATGGACACTAATTTGCGCCCTGCCTTGCCCGACAACGCGCCGCATATGGACTGCGCAGCGGGCCTGGTACGCATTAACGGGCTGTTTCGGCATGGTTGGCTGTTGGCCCCTGCGCTGGTGGAACAGGCTTTGCAGCAAACGGGTTTGTTGCGCATACCAACGCACACCGGATGTCAGCCCAGCAGCATCCCACAAGAGGCACTGGCATGAACCTGGGGAGTCTGGAAAACGTGAGCGCAAAGAACATTATGATTGTGCTGGACGGCAAGCAGTATGCGGTGGCACATGGCACCACACTTGATGTGTTGGTTGCAAGCCTGGGCCATGCAGCCCAAGCCGTATCCACCGCCGTTAATGGCGACTTTGTGCCGCGAGCGCAGCGTACCAGCCGAGTCTTAGCAGCCAACGACGCGGTGCTGCTGTTTCAACCCATCGTGGGTGGTTAAATATTCAGGAATCAAGGCATGGCACAAATCGATGCATGGAAAGTGGGCGACGTTACTTTGCCCAGCCGCTTTTTACTGGGGACTGCAGGCTACCCCTCACCCCAGGTGCTGGGCGATGCCATTGCTGCATCGGGCACCTCAGTCGTCACCGTGGCGCTAAAACGCCAGCTAGCTGCTGCGGGCGACAACGGCCACGTGGCCATGATCCGCGCCAGCATGGCGGCCAACGGCGCGCGCCTGCTGCCCAACACCGCCGGTTGCCGCACCGCACGCGAGGCTGTGCAACTGGCGCGCATGGCGCGCGAGCTGTACAACACGCCGTGGATCAAGCTTGAAGTGGTGGGCGACGAACACACCTTGCAGCCCGACCCATTTGAACTCGTCATTGCCGCCGAGCAATTGGTTAAAGACGGATTCGTCGTCTTCCCGTATTGCACCGACGACCTGGTAACGTGCCGCCGCCTGCTGGACGTCGGTTGCCCGCTGCTGATGCCCTGGGGCGCACCGATAGGCTCAGGCCAAGGTTTGCTCAATCCCTTTGCGCTGCGCACGCTACGCGAACGCCTGCCCGATGCGGTCTTGATTGTGGATGCGGGGATTGGCGCGCCGTCGCACGCAGCTCAGGCGATGGAACTGGGCTTTGACGCAGTGCTGCTTAACTCTGCTGTAGCCCAGTCGCGCGACCCGGTGCTGATGGCGGGTGCATTCAAGCAAGCGATTGAAGCGGGCCGCAAGGCCTGGCACGCAGGCGTCATGGCGCAGCAAGACTTTGCCGTGGCCAGTACACCCGTCACCGGCCAACCTTTCTTGATCGGGGACTAAAAACATGAAGCCCATTATCTGGAGCATTGCAGGCAACGACAGCGCGGGCGGCGCGGGCCTCGCCGCTGACCAGCGCGCGGCAGATGCCTGCGAAGTGCATCTGTGTCCCGTGGTGTCTGCGGTGACAGCGCAAAACTCGCAAGGTGTCACGCATATCGAAGTCATGTCGCCGCAAGTGCTGCAAGCGCAACTCAAAGCCTTAGAGCAAGACATGCCACCGCGCGTCATTAAAACCGGGCTGTTAGGTGGCGCAGAGCAAGTGCGCCTGGTAGCGCAATGGGTGGACAAGCTGCGCGCTGGTAGCACAGCACCCATCGCCTTGGTGGTAGACCCTGTGCTCAAGTCCAGCACTGGTGCCAGCTTTGCCGATGCGCAAACGATGGCCGCGTACCGCGAATATTTGCTACCGCGCGCCACGCTGATCACGCCCAATCGGCGTGAGGCTGCGGCTTTGCTTGAGCCCATCAACCCGCCCAAGCCTACAACGCAATCCATTCCCGAGCTAGCCAAAGCCTTGCGTGCTATGGGTGCACAAGCCGTTTGCATCACCGGTGGCGACAGCATGGAGCCTTCGCATGACTTAAAAAACCATTCGCTTGACTGGCTAGACGCCGAGCATGCACAAGGCTGGCTGGCCAACGAGCGCGTCAACACGCCGCATCAGCACGGCACGGGCTGCACCTTTGCCACCAGCGCAGCAGCAGCCATGGCGCGCGGCTTTGTAGCTGCTGATGCCGTAGTGCTAGCCAAAATGGCCACCACCCACGCCCTGCGCCGCGCCTATGCCGCAGGCCAGGGCAGTGGCCCGGTGCATGCTGCCGCAGGCTTTACCAGCGAGCCCAGCCTGTTACCCCTGATGTCCTGGGGCGAGGCACCAGAGTTTCCGGCCTTGCAGCACCAGCAACCGGTTTCTACGCCTCAAAAGTTGGGCCTGTACGCCATCGTCGATAGCGCCCCGCGCGTCGATGCGGTACTGGCCGCAGGTGTGCGCACCGTGCAACTGCGTGTCAAAACTCCAGCGCAGCCCGATGCCGCGTGGCAGCAGGCACTGCAATTGGCCATCGCCCACAGCATCAACGCATGCACAGCCGTTGGCGCGCAACTGTTCATCAACGACCACTGGACGCTCGCCCTGGAATTAGGCAGCACTGGCCTGCACCTGGGCCAAGAGGACGTGCTGGACTTGAGCGACGCACAGCGCAGCGACCTGTGCCGCAGCAGCGTGGCACTGGGCATCAGCTCGCACAGTCTGTGGGAACTCGCCCGCGCCCGCAGCTTGGCCCCCGCCTACATCGCCTGCGGCCCGGTCTGGCCCACGCTCACCAAAATCATGCCCTGGCAAGCGCAGGGCCTGGACAACCTGGCCTGGTGGTGCGCCATGGCAGGCACGCCCGTGGTCGCCATTGGCGGCATTTTGTCGGCAGAACAAATGACGCAGGCTGCATGCTGCGGTGCCAGCGGCATCTGCGCCGTGCGCGTGCTGGGCGATGACCCCAGCCAGACCGTGCCGCTTTTGCAGCACGCATTGGCATCTGCCGCTGCGTCCGGCGAGCAGCTGAATGCACCAAGTTGGCCGCACCCAAGCCTGCGAGGCATGTAAAAAGCCGTTGGATTTGACACCAACGGCTTGTGTGAAGGATGTAATGGCCTGGCGTTACTGCTTCACGTAGTCCGACACCACTTTCCACTTGCCATCAGTGATCTGGGACAGGCGGGATGCATCGCTGCCCAGGCGCTTGGTGGGCGAGAAGCTGGCGGGGGCGCTGCCGAAGATGTCGGAGGGGAGGGTCATGGTGTCCATGGCTTTGATGAAGCTCTCGGTCGTCAGAGTTTTACCGGCTGCCTGTGCGGCCTTGGCCAGGGTGTCGATGACGTTGTAGCCGTAAGCAGAGAACACGGTCGGGTCATCGGTGAACTTGGTTTTGTATTTATTGGCCCAAAAGCGCAGCGGCTGCGATGCTTCATCCAGGTAGGGGTTTTGCACGGTCATGGTGGCGTACAGGCCGTTCATGGCTGCGCCGCCCAGTTTGTGGATCAGGTCGGTGTAGCCTGCGCTGGAGGCCAAAAAGACGGGGTTAAAACCTGTCTTGCGTGACTCGCCAATGCCGCCAATGGTCTCGCGGATGATGGTGCCCAGCACGACCATGTCGCAACCTGCGGCCTTCATCTTGGCCACCTGGCTGGAGAAGTCGGTAGCGCCGCGTTTGAATGAGGTGCGCTCGGCCAGTTCCATGCCCATGGTTTTAAGGCCAGCCTCTGCGCCGCGCACTACCTCCAGACCAAACTCGTCGTCTTGGTACATGGTGCATACTTTTTTAGCACCTTTGTCTTTCACCATTTTGGGCACCACAGTGCGCATCTGGTCAAAGTAGGTGGCGGCAAAAGAGTATTTGAGCTTGTGGAAGGGCTCATACATCTCACGCGCTGCGGTGACGGGGAAGAAGTTAATCACGTTCTTCTCAAACTGCACTGGCATAGCAGCCAGATTTTGCGCGGTGCCCAAGTGGCCTGCCATGATGAAAATTTTGTCTTGATTGACGAGCTTTTGCGCGGCTAGCACGGCCTTTTTAGGGTCGTAGCCATCGTCTTCCACCAGCAGCTTGAGTTTGCGGCCATTGATGCCGCCTTGCTCGTTAATTTCGTCCACACGCAGCATCATGCCAAAGCGCAGTTGTTTGCCATAGCCTGCCAGCGGGCCGGATAAATCCTGGATCGATCCGATCAAAATCTCATCTTTGGACACGCCCTGAGACTGTGCGTGCACCTGTGCGCCGGCAAGCGCCAAGGTGCTAAGGGCGGCACAGACTGCGAGAGTTTTAAGTTTCATGGAGTTCTCCTAAAAATGAAAACAGTGGATTAAACAAGTGTGGTGTGCAGCTAACAACGTGTCAACTGGGCTAAACGATCATCGGGTTTTCGAGGGGTTGCAACCTGTGCATCGAGAAATTTAGCCCTTGTACATCGCCTCAATCTGCGGGGCGTATTTGGTTTGCACCAGCTTGCGTTTGAGCTTCATGGTGGGGGTCAACTCCTCGTCTTCGGCCGACAACTGGGTATCGAGCAGCCAGAACTTTTTAATCTGCTCTACCCGCGCAAACTTTTTGTTCACCCGCTCCATCTCTTCCTGGATCAGCGCTTGAACCTCGGGCGCGCGGGTGAGGCTGGCGTAGTTGCTAAAGGGTACGTCGTTATCTTGGGCGTATTTTTCGATGTTCTCTTGGTCGATCATGATGATGACGGTGAGGTAGGCTTTTTTGTCGCCAATCACCACCGCGTCGGTGATGTAGGGCGAGAACTTCAGCTCGTTCTCCAGCTCGCTGGGCGTGATGTTTTTGCCGCCAGCGGTGATGATGATGTCCTTCATGCGGTCGGTAATTTTGAAGTAGCCGTCCGCGTCCATACTGCCCACATCGCCGGTGTGCAGCCAGCCGTCTTTGTCGATGGTCTCTGCAGTTTTCTCGGGCTGGTTGAGGTAGCCCATAAACACGTTTTTGCCGCGTACCAGTATCTCGCCTGTGGCTTCGTCTATGCGCACCTCGTTGTAGTTGGCCGCCGGGCCAATAGAGCCAGGCTTGATGCGGCCAGGCGGCATGCCGGTGGACGCGCCGCAGGTCTCGGTCATGCCCCACACTTCCAGCATGGGTACACCCAGGGCTAAATACCATTTGATCAAATCAGGTGCAATCGGCGCAGCGCCCGTGACCAGCAGGCGTGCGTTGTGGATGCCGATCATCTTGCGCACATTGTTCAGGGCAATCAGCTTGGCTATGTTGAATTTGAGCTTCAGGAAGCCGTCCACCGGCTGCCCGGCCAGCACCTTGTCTGCTATCTGCGTGCCCACGCCAATACCCCATGCGTAAGCGGCTTGTTGCACTACGCCGGCTTCTTTCAGGCCGATCATCACGCCCGAGTAAAACTTCTCCCACACGCGCGGCACGGCGGTGAACACGGTGGGCGCAATCTCGCGCACATTCTCTGGCACGGTCTCGGGGTTTTCTACAAAGTTGAGCTTGGCCCCGGTGTACAGCGCGTGGTATTCGCCGCCTACGCGCTCGGCAATATGGCACAACGGCAAAAAACACATGCGCTCGTCGTCGCCGTTTTGCGCCACCAGGGTGTTGTAGCCGCGCACAGTGTGCACCAGGCTGCGGTGGCTGTGCATGGCACCTTTGGGCTTGCCTGTGGTGCCGGAGGTGTAGACCAAAATAGCCAGCGCCTCGGGTTGGACGGCATCGATGCGCTGGTCCAGCTCGCCTGCATGCGCTTGCGCATAGGTGCGGCCGAGTGCGCGCAGCGCGTCCAGGCCCATCACCATCGGGTCGTCTACCTTGCGCAGGCCCTCCATGTCAAACACGATGATCTTGCGCAGCTTGGGCAACTGGGCGCGCACGTCCAGCGCTTTGTCTAGCTGCTCGTCGTCTTCGACAAACAGCACTGTGGTCGCAGAGTCTTCGCAGAGGTACTGCACTTGGGAGGCGGCATCGGTGGGGTAAATGCCGTTGGCCACACCACCGCAGCTGAGCACGGCGATGTCGGCCAACACCCATTCGATGACGGTGTTGGACAGGATGGACGCTGTCTCGCCCGGTGCAAAACCGATGGACAACAGGCCATGGGCAATCTCACGCATGGCGATGTCGGTTTGCGTCCAGCTCCAGCTGCGCCAAATGCCCAGCTCTTTTTGCCGCATCCAGACTTTGTCGGCACGCTCTTTGACCGCGTTGCGAAACATGGAAGGAATGGTGTCGCCCTGCACCATGATGTCGGTGCCCGCTTGAATTTTGGAGAGATCCCAGAGATTCATAAAGCCCCCACGCTTGTCACTACGTGTACTGCGCTGTACGAGCCAACGCCAGAAGCGAAGGCTCTTCGGGCTGTCCAAGTCTGCGCAGGCAGACGTGGAGCCGCAGCCCTCAGCCCCTCGGGGGTGCGAACTTGCTTGAGGCGGCTCTGCGCTGCGTTCTTCTTCATATCACCTCCAATTCTTCTTCTTCTTCCATCGCCGCTCACCGCGCACGCCTTCTTCTTTCATGCCCAGATAGAACTCTTTGATGTCGTCTTTCTCGCGCAGTTTGGCGCAGGTGTCTTCCATGACGATGCGGCCGTTTTCCAGCACGTAGCCGTAGTCTGCGGCGTTCAAAGCCATGTTGGCGTTTTGTTCCACCAGCAAAATGGTGGTGCCGCGCTCGCGGTTGATACGCACCACGATTTCAAAAATCTCTTTGGTCAGTTTGGGCGACAGACCCAGGCTGGGCTCATCGAGCAAAATCAAATCGGGTGCAGCCATGATGGCGCGGGAGATGGCTAGCATCTGCTGCTGCCCACCCGAGAGCAAACCGGCATCCTGCAAAGCGCGCTCGCGCAAGATGGGGAAATAGGTGTAGACCGACTCCATGTCGCGCGCCACGCCGTCTTTGTCCCTGCGGGTGTAGGCTCCCATCAGCAAATTGTCGCGTACTGACAAGAGTGGAAACACCTCGCGCCCCTCGGGCACCTGCACCAGACCCTGCTGTACGATAAAGGCGGGGTCTTTGGCCGTGATGTCACCGCCTTTGAACTCGATGCTGCCCTTGCGCGGGTCGATGATGCCGGAGATGGTTTTGAGGATGGTGGTTTTGCCTGCACCGTTAGAGCCTAGCACCGTAGCAATCTCACCCCGGCGCACTTGCAAGCTCACGCCGCGAATGGCGCGGATGGGACCATACGCGCTCTCGACGTTTAACAGCTTTAATACCGGCTGGTCGCTGATGGTGAAGGTGCTGTCGGTGCTCATGTGCTACCAGCCCCCACGCTTGTCGCTTCGCGTACTGCGCTGCCCCCCAAGGGGGCTATTTTTCCTTGAGGCGGGTCGGCGGGAAAATGCGGCCCCCTGCGCAGCGACGACACGTCGTCCACCGAGCCCAAATACGCCTCAATCACACCCGGGTCAGTTTG
>JAYVDN010000743.1:0-10341 GCA_043749385.1 Polaromonas sp. | reverse complement strand
GCAGTGGCGGCAATTACATCGCGCCGTCCAGCATCAACACGTCCACCACATCGCCCACCGCCACATTGCCTTGGGCATGGTGCAGCACGATCAGGCCGTTGGCTTGCACCATGCTTGAGAGGACTCCGCTGCCTTGGTTGCCGGTGGTTTTGACTTGCAGGCTCCCGTCGGCTGCGCGGGCGACGGTGCCGCGCTGGTATTCTGTGCGGCCAGGCTTTTTGCGCAAAGCTTCGCCACTGTGGGCTTGCAGATAGAGTGGGGCGCTGCAATATTTGGCGGGGTTGGCACCCATCATCCGCAACAGTGCTGGGCGCACGAAGGCCAGCATGGTGACCATTACTGCTACGGGGTTGCCGGGCAAGCCGAACAGTACCGCACTATTACTTTCGTAGCTGCTCCCGCGTTATTCTATTGGGCTAGAGGCTGATTCGGTTGATAAATCAGGCGCTGTGGCAGTCCGCAGCGAGGTGTGCACACCCGGTTTGGCAATCCGCCCCACCGCCATCGGTCGGCCAGGCCGCATGGCAATTTTCCAAAACGCTACGCCGCCCGCGCCGCCTGCGACGTCCGCGCCCAGCTTGTGCATCATGGCCTTGGTGAAGTCGGCCTCGCCCACGCTCACCCCGCCGCTGGTGATGATGGCGTCGGCCTGCGCAGCGGCGCTTTTGAAGGCGGCCTCCAGCAGCGTCGGGTCGTCGCGCACCACGCCCATGTCCAACACCTCTACACCCAGCCGCGTGAGCATGCCGTAGACGGTGTATCGGTTGCTGTCGTAAATGGCACCTTCGCGCTCTGCCTCACCCAGGCTTAGCACCTCGTCGCCGGTTGAGAAGTAGGCTACCTTGAGTTTGCGCACCACATTCACGTGGCTGATGTTCAAACTGGCTAGCAGCCCCAGTGCAGCGGGTGAGAGCAGCTCGCCTTTGGAGAGCGCAGGCTCGCCTTGCATCAGGTCTTCACCGCAAAAGCGGCGGTTATCTCCGGTTTGCAGCAAACCTGCTTTGATCTCGATGGCGTCAGGCAACACCGTGCACAACTCTTGCGGCACCACCGTGTCCAAGCCCTCGGGCATGATGGCTCCGGTCATGATCTTCACGCACTCGCCGCTGTGCACGCTGCCTTGCCAGGCCTTGCCGGCCAGCGCGGTACCCACCACCTTGAAGCGGCTCACCGCCGTGGCCTGCAAATCCGCCCCACAAAACGCAAACCCGTCCATCGCCGAGTTGTCATGCGCGGGCACGCTGATGGGCGAGACCACATCCTCCGCCAGCACGCGGCCCAGCGCGGCAAACAGGCCCACCCGCTCGGTGCCCAGTACGGGCTGCACCAGGGCGGCCAAAAATTCACCTACCTTGTCGGCAGGCAGGGCGTTGGGGTCGTAGCCCTGCAATTGGGCAGCTATATCGGCAACAGAGTTCATCCCCTAATTATCACCTTGCGCAGCCTGGCATGCCAGGGCTATACTGCCTAAAAAATCAGCAATATCAGCCAGCTGCAGGAGACCCAAGATGAAAGACATGAGCCATCTGAGTGTTATGGACGGTGCTTTTTTGCACCTCGAAAGCCCTGAAATGCCAATGCACGTTGGCAGCTTGGCTCTGTTTGAGCCACCGGCCGGCGAACCGGGCGCGTGGTACGAGCAGGTCAAGGCGCATGTGATAAGCCGCATGCACCTGGCCCCGGTGTTCACCCGCAAGCTGGCCCTGATGCCTTTTGACTTGGCCAACCCGGTGTGGATCCATGATGACGATATCGACATCGACTACCACATTCGCTATTTGGTGCTGAACAAACCCGGCACCATGGTGCAGCTAGAGGCCCTGGCTGCGCGCCTGCATTCGAGCCTGCTAGACCGCAGCCGCCCGCTGTGGGAGTTTTATGTGATCGACGGCCTGGCCGATGGGCGCGTAGGCTTTTACTCCAAGGTGCACCACGCTGCGGTCGACGGCCAAGCCGCTGTGGCCATGGCCAACAGCGTGTTTGACATTACGCCCGAGCCACGCCGCGTCAAGCCGCCCCGGCCCGCGCGCGGCAACCGCTACCAACTGGGCGTAGCCGAGCTGCTGGGCGCGGCGCTGTCTAACCAAGTGCAGCAAGTGGTGCAGTTTGCCAAGCTGGTGCCGCCACTGGGTGGCGCTGCGCTGCAAGTGGCGAAAGATGCCGTGGCCGATATGCGCGCCAAGCCGCAAGACAAAAACGCCAAAGCGGGTAGCAAGTTCAAGCTGGCACCGCCCACACCTTTCAACACCTCCATTACCAACCAGCGCGCCTTTGCCGGGGTGTCTTTGCCTCTGCTGGAAGTCAAGCAGATTGGCAAATCGCTGGGCGCGTCGATCAACGACATGGTGCTGTGGCTGTGCAGCACGGCGCTGCGCGAGTACTTGGCCGAGTCGCGCGAGCTGCCCGGTAAATCTTTGGTAGCAGGCGTGCCCATATCGCTGCGCGCAGAGGGCGACACCAGCTCGAACAACCAAGTCTCGGGCACGCTGATTGACCTGGCCACGCACATCAAAGACCCCATCGAGCGCCTGCGCATGATCATGCTGGGCACGCAGTCGATGAAGCAGCAAATGGGCGCTTTTGGCAAACTGATCCCTACCGATTTTCCTTCGCTGGGCTCGCCGTGGCTGCTCAGTGGTCTGGCATCGTTGTACGGCCGCTCGCGCATTGCCGACAAGCTGCGCTTTGCCAACGTGGTGATCTCCAATGTGCCTGGCCCGCAGATACCACTGTACTTGGCGGGCGCCAAAATGGTGGGCAATTACCCGGTGTCGATCGTGGTGCATGGCGTGGCGCTGAACATCACCGTGCAAAGCTATATGGGCCAGCTCGATTTTGGTTTGATTGCCTGTAGGCGGGCCATGCGCGACGTAGACCACCTGGCTGTTCAGCTCAACAAAGCCCTCGACGTGCTGCGCCGCTTGCCGCAGGCCGCACCGGTGGCCAGCGTCGTGGAGGTAAAACCGGTGGCCGCTGTAGCCCCGGCAGCACCAGCGCCCTTTAAACGCAAAAAGCCGCAACTCTCGGTGGTGGGTTCAAAAAGCAGATTGGCCCCTAAAAAGGTAGCTGCTAAAGTGGCCCATAAAAGGGTATCGCCACCATCACGCAGAGCTAAGCTGGCGCGCGCCGCATGAGCATGAAAGCACCCCCCTTGCGCAAAAAAACCGCCGCAGTGGTTCGCGCGCCCAATCTTTTCAAGCTGGCGCTGGAGGCCCGGGCGCCGTTTGAGTTTGCTGCTGGCATTGCCGCGCTGCCGCTGTTGGCCAGGCAGCAGCGCGGCGATGGTCACCCAGTGATTGTGTACCCGGGTTTTATGGCCTCGGACATCAGCACCGGCCCGTTGCGCATGCTGCTGGGGTGGCTGGGTTATTTGCCCCACGGCTGGCATCAGGGCCGCAACCTGAACCCCAGCCCGGAGGTGTTTGAGCAGGCGCGTGCACAGATCCGCGCCGTGTACGCACAGTATGGCCGCAAGGTCAGCTTGGTGGGCTGGAGCCTGGGCGGGCTATACGCCCGAGAGCTGGCCAAGCTGGAGCCAGACGCCGTGCGCAGCGTGGTGAGCCTGGGCAGCCCGTTTGCGGGCTCGATGCAAGCCACCCACGCGCGCAGGCTGTTTGACCTGCTTAATCGCGGCAAGGTGCATGCAAAAATTCCGCTGCACCGCTTGCATGAATCGCCCCCCGTGCCCACCACGTCGATCTACAGCCGCACCGACGGCATTGTGGCTTGGCAAACCAGCTTGCAAGAAGCGGGGCACCAAACCGAAAGCATCGAAGTGCACTCCAGCCACACCGGTATGGGGGTGAACCCGCTGGTGCTGCACGCCCTGACGGACCGCCTGGCGCAGGCCGAAGGCCAGTGGAAGCCCTTTGAGCGCTCCGGGCTGCGGCGCGTGGTGTACCCCAATTCGCAACGCCGGCTTTACTCGGGCAAGAGCAAAAAGGTGGTGTGATGAGTAGCAAACCAAGCGACAACCCGACCGCCTTGATCACCGGGGCTTCATCTGGCATTGGCGAGGCCTTGGCCGAATGCTTTGCCAAAGCGGGCTACAACTTGGTACTGGTGGCGCGCAGCGCCGACAAGCTGAAAGCTTTGGGCAAGCAACTGGCCGCTGACCATGGCATCAAGACCTGGGTCGCCCCAGCAGACCTGTCGCTGCCCGACGCTGCGCAAAAACTTGCCGCCGCCATGCAGCGCGCCAAACGCCCCCTCGACGTGCTGGTCAACAACGCCGGTATTTTGAACCACGGCGCGTTTGTAGACATGCCCGCGCAGTACCACCACGCCATGATCGACCTGAACATCACCGGCCTCACCACAATGATTGCGCATTTCGCGCCCGGTATGGTGGCCCGGGGCCAAGGCCGCATCCTGAATGTGGCGTCGATTGCCGCGTTCCAGCCCATTCCCTCACTGGCTACCTACGCAGCTACCAAGGCCTATGTGCTGTCGCTTACCGAGTCCTTGTCTGAAGAGTTCAAAGGCACCGGCGTGAGCATCACCGCGCTGTGCCCCGGCATTACGGCTACGAATATGCTCAGCAGTGCCAAGGCGGAGAGCGCGCAGTTGGCCAATCTGCCCAAGTTTTTGATCGGCGACGCCAAGGTGGTAGCGCAAGAAGGCTTTGACGCCTGCCTGCGCGGCGACGCCATCAAAGTGCCCGGCGCCATCAACCAGGCCACCCTCATCGCCAGCCGCGCCACGCCCAAGTGGCTGCTGCGCAAAATCAGTGGTGCGATGGTGCGCAGCATGCAGTGATTAGCCTGGGCGCAACCATCATGCCCACCACGTTAGCGCAGTGGCGTTTCTGCAGGCGTGTCTCGCTTTCTAGCGCGATAGAGCCGAGCAAATCGCCCGCCGCATTGAAAGCACCCAAGACAAAATACCCACTCTCTGGCGTGCCCAGCCGTGCTGCATAGTGCTCGGCAGAGGTGTCGACACTGCTGGCGTAGTCCGATGTAAAGGCCTGCGGCGCTGTGCGCAACGCCTCATCGCGCAGGGCCTTGTAGGCGGGCAGGTCGCTGGGGGTGAGGGGGCGAATAGTGAACATGTGGCATGATTATCCGCAACATCTTATGCGGTAAACACCCCCATGGCACGCCTACCACCTCTTAGCCCCGACAACACACCTGAGTTGAAGGCGCATTTTGACTTCTTTGTGGGCACCTTGGGCTTTACGCCCAACAGTGTGCTTACCATGCAACGCAAACCCAAGCTGGTGCAGGCCTTTGCCCAGCTCAATGCCGCGGTGATGGACCCGGCGGGCGAGGTTGACCTGGGTCTGCGCCGGCTGATTGGCCATGTGGCCAGCAAGGCGGCAGGTTGCCTGTATTGCCAGGCGCATACGTTGTTGGGGGCTAAAAACTTCAACGTGAGTGAAGAGAAACTGGCGGCTGTGTGGACTTACGCTACCAGCCCGTTGTTCGATGCCAAAGAACGCGCGGCGTTGGACTTTGCACTGGCCGCTGCATCGCAGCCCAATGCCATGACGGACGAACTCTTTGCCGCCACCCAAGAGCATTGGAGCGAAGCGCAGATCGTGGAGATACTGGGCGTGGTGGCCATGTTTGGCTTTTTAAACCGCTGGAACGACACCATGGCTACGCCGTTGGAGAGCGTGCCCAATGCGGTGGCGGCCCAAGCACTGGGTGCACAGTGGCATGCGGGGAAGCATGCTCTTTAAGCATAACCTCCTCTAAGCCAATAGAATATAGCGGGAGCAGCTCTTAAAAGAGTAGCGTTATGTTTTTGTAACATTTATTTTCTTAGTCTGAATGTGGCGTACTGCGGCACTTGCTTAACTTTGGGCTACCCGCTAGGATTAGCCAAATTGGCCTTGCGTTGCTTGTGCGGCGAAGCCATCACCCTCAGTTGGAGCCTGTATGCCGCAACTTATCGCCTCGGTGGACGATGTTGAAATCTACCGCACCTACCTCACCCGCGACCGCACCACTTTGGGCCGTAAGCCGCATAACCATATTATTTTGACGGACTTGGCCGTGAGCGGCGAGCATTGCATGTTTGAGCTCAAAGGGCTGGCCGATGTAGTGGTGCATGACTTGGGCAGTACCAATGGCACCTATATCAACGGCAAGATGGTGGATAGGCACCTGCTGCACGAGGGTGACGTGATCGCCATTGGCAAGTTCAAAATCCATTACCACACCGCAAACGAGCTGACCGATGAGGGCCAAACCACGGCGATGGCGCTGGAGACGGGGGTCTACCAAGCCTCTACTGGGGCACTACAAGCCTGCTTGAAAGTGCTGACAGGTTCGTCTGCCGGGCTGGAGCTGCCGGTAGTCAAAGCGGTGTCTACTTTTGGCAAACGCGGCGTCGCCATGGTCGCCATTGCCCACCGCCGCCAAGGCTATTTCATCTCCTGCATGGAAGCGATCCAGGTGCCCACACTCAACGGCCACCCCATCTCTGACGATCCGGTTTTGCTGTCTGACTACGATGTACTGGAGCTTGCAGGCACTACGCTGGAGTTTTCTTTGAAGATTTAACGCTGGTGGCACTGGGAATGGGTAAAAACTGCGATTTTTTTTGCATGCATTGTGCCCGCAGACCAATAGAATATCGCGGGAGCAGCTCTTAAAAAAATAGCGCCCTAGTTTGACCCACGGCGCTATTGTCAACAGGCTTCAAACCGAAAAACCGGTTGTAGCCTCAGTTGAAAAAGCTTTTCAGCTTATCTGTCCAAGTCTCTTCATTGGGCGAATGCTTGGCACCACCCTTGCGAATCGACTCGTCAAAATCTTTCAGCAGCTTGCGTTGATGCTCGGTCAGTTTGACGGGGGTTTCTATCGCGATGTGGCAGTACAAATCTCCCGGGTAGCTGGAGCGCACGCCCTTGATGCCTTTGCCACGCAGGCGGAAGGTTTTGCCGTGCTGGGTGCCGTCCGGAATGTCGATACCCGCTTTGCCTGCCAGGGTAGGCACCTCGATCTCGCCACCCAAAGCCGCGGTGGGGAAGCTGACGGGTACTTGGCAGTGCAGGTCGTCGCCGTCGCGTTCAAAAATATCGTGCTTCTTCAGGCGAATCTCGATGTACAGATCGCCCGCTGGCCCGCCGTTGGTGCCCGGCTCGCCATTGCCCGCGCTGCGAATGCGCATGCCGTCATCGATACCGGCTGGGATTTTGACTTCCAGGGTTTTGTTGTTCTTGGTTTTGCCCACACCGTGGCAGGCCACACAGGGCTCGGGGATGAGCTTGCCAGTGCCTTTGCAGGTAGGGCAGGTTTGCTGCACGCTGAAAAAGCCTTGGCGCATTTGCACTTGGCCATGGCCTGCACACGTAGTGCAGGTAATCGCCTTGGTGCCTGGCTTGGCACCGTTGCCTTTGCAGGTGGTGCACTCGTCCCAGCTGGGGATGCGAATTTGGGCTTCTTTGCCATCAGCGGCTTCTTCCAGCGTCACTTCCATTGCGTAGCTCAGGTCGCCGCCCCGGTAGACCTGGCGGCCGCCACCTTGCTGGCGGCCACGGCCTCCAAAAGCCTCGCCAAAAATATCGCCAAACGCTTCAGCAAAGCCGCCAAAGCCTTCTGCACCGCCGCCCATGCCGCCCCGGTTAGGGTCTACACCGGCGTGGCCGTATTGGTCATAGGCTGCACGTTTGTTGCCGTCTGACAGCATTTCGTAGGCTTCTTTAGCCTCTTTAAACTTGGCCTCGGCGGCCTTGGCTGCATCACCCTGGTTGCGGTCGGGGTGGTGCTTCATGGCCATCTTGCGATAGGCTTTTTTAATGTCTTCGTCCGAGGCGTTTTTAGCCACACCCAGGGTTTCGTAATAGTCGCGTTTAGCCATTTTTGCTCTTAAGTTTTGGGGTTTCAGCGAGCTTCTTTAGCTTACTCAATCCTTTGACGCGAAGAAGTACGCCGAATGCCATGGCGGCGAAAAATAAAATCATCATAGGAAAATATTCTGGCACCAGACCACCACTGTCAATTAATTTCTTGACTGCAACAGGGTCTATTCGTCCACTCAGCAGCATAGCGGTTGCCGCGGCTGCTAAGCCAGTGATGCCACCAGATATGCATGAACCACCAGTGGCTATCATTGATTTAGCCTCTTCTATTTTGTAGTCTTCGATTGAAAAAGTCATAGGATAAGAAAAACAGTGGTTAGCCCTTTTTAACTTCCTTGACTTCGGCATCTACCACATTGTCGTCTTGCGCTTTGGCCTTGGCCGCAGCCTCTGCATCGGGCGCAGTGCCACTAGCACCGGTAGCTGCAGCGTTAGCGGCCTGCTGGGCTTGCATGTCGGCGTACATCTTCTCGCCTAGCTTTTGGGCTGACAGTTCAAGCGCGGCTTGCTTTTGCGTGATGGCGTCTTTGTCTTCGCCTTTTAAGGCTTCTTCCAAATCTTTGATGCCAGTTTCGATTTTTTCCTTGTCGCCAGCGTCCAGCTTTTCACCATACTCAGTCAAGCTTTTCTTGGTGCTGTGCACCAGTGCGTCAGCCGTGTTGCGGGCTTGGATCAGTTCCAGCTTTTTCTTGTCGTCAGCAGCGTTCAGCTCGGCGTCTTTCACCATCTTTTGAATTTCTTCTTCGGTCAAGCCCGAGTTGGCTTTGATGGTGATTTTGTTTTCTTTGCCAGTGCCCTTGTCTTTGGCACCCACGTGCAAGATACCGTTGGCATCGATGTCAAACGACACTTCAATTTGCGGCGTGCCACGCGATGCAGGTGGAATGCCTTCCAGGTTGAACTCGCCCAGTGATTTGTTGCCGCTGGCCATCTCACGCTCGCCCTGGTAGACCTTGATGGTCACGGCGGGCTGGTTGTCGTCAGCGGTAGAGAAGGTTTGTGCAAACTTGGTCGGGATGGTGGTGTTCTTGGTGATCATCTTGGTCATCACGCCGCCCAGGGTTTCGATACCCAAGGACAGAGGCGTTACGTCCAACAGCAACACGTCTTTACGGTCGCCGCTGAGCACCTGGCCCTGGATAGCAGCGCCTACGGCCACGGCTTCGTCAGGGTTCACGTCTTTGCGCGCTTCTTTGCCAAAGAACTCTTTGACCTTTTCTTGCACCTTGGGCATGCGGGTCATACCGCCGACCAAGATCACGTCGTGGATGTCGCCCACAGACACACCAGCGTCTTTGATGGCTACGCGGCAGGGCGCAATGGTGCGCTCGATCAGCTCTTCGACCAGGCTTTCCAGCTTGGCACGGGTCATCTTGATGCTCAGGTGCTTGGGGCCAGAGGCGTCAGCCGTGATGTAGGGCAGGTTGATGTCGGTTGAAACGCTGGAAGACAGCTCGATCTTGGCTTTTTCAGCCGCTTCTTTCAGGCGCTGCAAGGCCAGCACGTCTTTGCCCAAATCTACGCCTTGCTCTTTCTTGAACTCGGCAATGATGAACTCGATAATGCGCTGGTCAAAGTCTTCGCCACCCAGAAAGGTGTCGCCGTTGGTGGACAGGACTTCAAACTGCTTCTCGCCGTCCACATCGGCAATCTCGATAATCGACACGTCAAAGGTGCCGCCGCCCAAGTCGTACACGGCAATTTTGCGGTCGCCTTTTTCGTTTTTGTCCAGACCAAAGGCCAGGGCGGCTGCGGTGGGCTCGTTGATGATGCGCTTGACATCCAAACCGGCAATACGGCCAGCGTCTTTGGTAGCTTGGCGCTGTGCGTCGTTGAAGTAGGCTGGCACGGTAATCACGGCCTCGGTCACGGCTTCGCCCAGGTAGTCTTCAGCGGTTTTCTTCATCTTGCGCAAGATGTCGGCAGACACTTGCTGGGCCGACATTTTCTTGCCGCGCACTTCCACCCACGCATCGCCGTTGTCGGCCGCTACGATGGAGTAGGGCATCAGGGCGATGTCTTTTTGGACTTCTTTCTCGGTGAACTTGCGCCCGATCAGGCGCTTGATAGCGTACAGCGTGTTCTTGGGGTTGGTCACCGCTTGGCGCTTGGCGGACGCGCCAACTAGCACTTCGCCGTCTTCCTGGTAAGCCACGATAGACGGCGTAGTACGCGCGCCTTCGCTGTTCTCGATCACTTTGGTGACGTTGCCCTCCATGATGGAAACGCAACTGTTGGTGGTGCCTAGGTCAATGCCGATAATTCTGCCCATGATTTACTCCTGTGGATTTTTGAAAAAGTTAGATATTTGGTACGTGTGGGTACGTGGTGGGTTTTCAAGGGGGCGAATACGGACTTCCGGACGCAGAGGACGCAAAAGTTACGCAGAGGACGCAAAAAAAGAGGAGAAAAAGAATACAAAAATTGACTTAGAAGGCTTTAAGGAAGCTCTTAAATTGAATTTGGTTTATTTTTTGTATGTTCTTTTTGTATTTTCTTTATCTTCTTTTGCGTCCTTTGCGTAACTTTTG
>JAYVDN010000742.1:0-11833 GCA_043749385.1 Polaromonas sp. | reverse complement strand
AAAAGAAGACAAAGAAAAAAACCAAAAAGGAATCAATAATTAGACACAAGCATCACTGCGCAAAGTGAAGGCTTAAATAAAACATGTCTTTTTTTGGTATTCCTTTTGCGTCCTCTGCGTAACCTTTGCGTCCTCTGCGTCCGGAAGTCCGATTTCGCCCTCAGCCCACCCCACCACCTCCGAAAACACACACCATGAAACCCATTCTTCCCGGCGCAGCACTTGCAGATGGTCGCCAGCCTACTCTTGGCGTCATGGGCGGTGGCCAGTTGGGCCGCATGTTTGTGCAGGCTGCCCAGCGCATGGGCTACTTCACCGTGGTGCTGGACGCGGACCCGGCCAGTCCGGCGGGGCAAGTCAGCCAGTACCACATAGCCGCAGATTACCTCGACGAGCAGGGCTTGGCCCAGCTGATGCAGCGCAGCGCGGCCATTACCACCGAGTTTGAAAACGTGCCCGCCCCGGCCCTGATGACGCTAGGCGCGCACCGCCCGGTAGCGCCCAACGCCGAGAGCGTGGCCATTGCCCAAGACCGCCGGATGGAGAAAACCCGGCTGGCCGAGATAGGCAAAACCTCAGGCGTCGGCCCGGTGCCCTACTGGGTGATCGAACACGCCAGCGACCTGGCCGCTGTGCCCGACCATTGCCTGCCCGGCATGCTGAAAACCGCCACTTTGGGCTATGACGGCAAAGGGCAAGTCAAGGTGAGCAGCCGCGCCGAGCTGGCAAGCGCTTGGGCCCAGCTGAAAGAAGTGCCCTGCGTGCTCGAGCAGTTTGCCGCGCTGGCTGCCGAGTGCTCGGTGGTCGTCGCGCGCGGCCCCGATGGGCAGATGGTGGCGCTGCCGGTGGCGCGCAATGTGCATGTGGACGGCATCTTGGCAGTGAGCGAGGTGTACGAGGGTAATCTGCCAGCAGAGCTCATAGAACGTGCGCAAGCGGCTACGCAATGCATAGCGGAAGCGTTGGAGTATGTGGGCGTGTTGTGCGTGGAATTTTTCATCTTGAAGGACAGCGCGGGCCAGCTCAGTGCCAGCAGCCCACTGGCCGTGAACGAGATGGCCCCGCGCCCGCACAACAGCGGCCACTGGAGCATGGACGGCTGCAATGTGAGCCAGTTTGAGCTACAGGTACGGGCCTTGTGCGGCCTGCCCCTGCCCCAGCCGCGCCAGCATTCGGCCAGCATCATGCTCAATTTGCTGGGCGATGTGTGGTTCGATGCAGCAGGCAAAACCAAAACCCCCGACTGGAGCGCGGTGCTTGCCTTGCCCGGCACGCACCTGCACCTGTACGGCAAGCTGGACGCCCGCAAGGGCCGCAAGATGGGGCACCTGAACATCACCGCCACCACGGCACAAGAAGCCCGCACGGTGGCCGCGCAAGCTGCTGCCCTGCTGGGTGTGCCGTTTGCGTAAACCTGGCGCAAAGTACCCGGATGCAGCCCAGAACGTGCCCAGTGCGAACCGCAAGTAGACCATGACGCAAAATTTACCTACGATGCTTTCAGTAGCTGCTTGCGCAGATATATTGGCCTCTGGCGGCCTGGTGGCCTTTCCCACCGAGACGGTGTATGGCCTGGGCGCAGACGCAGGCAGCGACGCGGCGGTAGCGAAGATTTTTGCCGCCAAAGGCCGCCCGGCCGACCACCCGCTCATCGTGCATGTGGCCGACGTGGCCAGCGCGGACTTTTTTGCCGCCAGCATGCCCGAGTTTGCGCGCCAGCTCATCGCCGCTTTCTGGCCCGGGCCGCTCACCGTCATCGTGCCGCGCAAAGAGGGTGTGGCGGCGGCCAGCGCGGGCGGGCAAAACTCCATTGGCCTGCGCTGCCCGTCGCACCCCATGGCGCTAGAGCTACTGCGCGCCTGCGCTGAGCGCGGCGTGATGGGCCTGGCCGCGCCGAGTGCCAACAAATTTGGCAAGGTCAGCCCCACCACCGCCCAGCATGTGCGCGACGAGCTGGGCAGCACGCTGGCCGTGCTGGACGGCGGTGCCTGCAGCGTGGGCATTGAGTCCACCATCATCGACTGCACACGCGCAGCGCCCGTGTTGCTGCGCCCCGGGGTGCTAGAGCCGCAGCACATAGAGGCTGCAATGGGTTGTAAGTTGCTATTAAATGATGAGCTGCTCCCGCGATATTCTAAAGGGCCAGAGCCTGAAAGTGCTTTAAATTTAGCCCCGCAGACGGCGCCCAGAGCCTCGGGCACGTTAGAGTCGCACTACGCCCCCAACGCCCGCGTGCGTTTGATGGATGCCAAGGGTTTGCAGACCGCGCTGGATTTGTTGGGTGAAGACGCCGCCAATATCGCGGTGTATTCACGCGCCATTGTGGCGTCCAAATCCGAGCGTATCCTTCGCCGCCGCATGCCTGACGACGCACTGGCCACCGCGCAGCAGCTGTTTGCCGTGCTGCGCGAGTTTGATGCCAAAGGTGTCAAACTGATTTGGATAGAAACACTGCCCGTTGATGCCGCATGGGACGGCGTGCGCGACCGTTTGCAACGCGCAGCGGCCCGCTAAAAGCGCGGGCTCAACCTTTACATACTGCACACCCGACGCCCAGAGCAGCCAGTTAAGATACAGGCTACGGGCAGAAGGCTTGCCCAAGCATGAAATTTGTGGAGAAAGCAATGCAATTGAACGTCAACTCGCCCTCTCTTTGGCGCAGGAGCTTAGTGGCCGTGGCTGCTGCCAGCGTCTTGCTGGCAGGCTGCGGGTCTGGGTCTACGGTATCGACACTGGTGCCTACCCGTATGGTAGTGATGGGCGACGGTATGGCCGACGTGGGCCAAGTGGGCGGCACGGTGTATTCCGTCAAAGACGCTACCAACAGCACCTGGGTGCAGCAAGTGGCGGGCAACTATGGCCTCAGCATCACGGCACAGTCTGCGGGCGGCCAAGGCTGGGCACGCGGCAACGCGCGTGTGGCCCTCAAACCCGACGCCGCAGGCAATGCCGCTACGCTCACTATCACCGAGCAAATCGACGCTTTTCTGGCAGCCAATAGCATCGCCAAAGACAATGTGATTTTGCTGGACCCGGGCATTAGCGACCTGGTGGTGCAAGCCGAGGCCTTCAAGGCGGGCAGCATCACGGGGCCGCAAGTGCTGGTCAACGCCGCCGATGCAGGCAAAGCGCTGGCTGCCCAGGTGCGCCGACTGGTGGCCGCCGGTGGTACGCACATCGTGGTGGCAGGGGCCTACAACTTGGGCAAATCGCCCTACGCCATTGCCGCTGGGCAAGCCAGTTTGCTGGAGAGCGCCAGCCTGAAGTTCAACGAGGCCTTGCTGGTGGCGATGGTAGATCTGGGTGCCAACGTGCTCTACATTGACACGGCTTTTCGCTACAACCAGGTGATCAACCAGCCGGCCACTTACAGCTTTACCAACTCTACGCTAGCCGCTTGCACTACGCCAACAGCCACCACCTGCACGCCCGGCACCGTGGTGACAGGGATTGACTACAACACCTACGTGTTTGCCGATGACCGCTACTTCACACCCGCAGCGCAGCGCAGTTTTGGCGAATACGCTTACTCGCGCATGAAGACGCGCTGGTAGGCCAGCGTTACGCTACTTGATCTCAAAAAAAAGCCGACGCATGCGTCGGCTTTTTTGATGCGCAATGCGCCAGTAACTTACGCTGCCAGCCGCTGCGCGATCTTGGCCTTGGTGTCCACCAGCTCTTGCGGCAAATGGTACTTGAGCTGGGTAAACAGCTCTTCGTGCAGCTTGAGCTCAGCCGTCCAGGCGGCTTTGTCAAAACTGGTGACACTATTGAACTGCTCGGAGCTGAAGTCCAGGCCCGTCCAGTTGAGTTCGTCATACGAAGGGCTCACGCCTACCGCATGGTCTACGCCCTTGGCGTTGCCTTCGATGCGGTCGATCATCCACTTGAGCACGCGCATGTTCTCGCCATAGCCGGGCCAGACAAACTTGCCGTCGGCACCTTTGCGGAACCAGTTGGTGGTGAAGATCTTGGGCAGGGTGGTACCGGTGGCGGCCAGCTTTTCGCCCATGCTCAGCCAGTGCTGGAAATAGTCGCTCATGTTGTAGCCGCAAAAGGCGATCATGGCGAACGGGTCGCGGCGCACCACGCCCTCTGCGCCAACGATGGCCGCCGTGGTCTCGCTGCCCATGGTGGCGGCCATGTACACGCCCTCCACCCAGTTGCGCCCTTCCATCACCAGCGGCACAGTGGTGGAGCGGCGGCCACCGAAGATGAAGGCGTCAATCGGCACGCCTTTCGGGTCGTCCCAGGCCGGGTCGAGCGCCGGGTTGTTGGTGGCGGCGACGGTAAAGCGAGAGTTGGGGTGCGCGGCCTTGGCACCCGTGGCCTTGGCGATCTCGGGCGTCCAGTCTTTGCCTTGCCAGTCGATCAGGTGCTTGGGGAAACTGCCGGTGTCGCTCTCCATGCCTTCCCACCACACGTCGCCGTCGTCGGTCAGGCCGACGTTGGTGTAGATGGCGTCTTTGGTCAAACTGAGCATGCAGTTCGGGTTGGTCTTCATGTTGGTGCCGGGGGCTACGCCAAAGTAGCCTGCTTCGGGGTTGATGGCGTAAAGGCGTGAGTTACCGTGGCCATCTTTGCCCGGCTTGATCCAGGCAATGTCGTCGCCAATGGTGGTGACTTTCCAGCCCTCAAAGCCTTCGGGCGGTACCAACATGGAGAAGTTGGTTTTGCCGCAGGCCGAGGGGAAGGCGGCTGCGATGTGGTATTTTTTGCCTTGCGGGTTGGTCACGCCCAAGATGAGCATGTGCTCGGCCAGCCAGCCGGGGTTGCTGCCGTTGGCCGCAGCCTGGCCCATGTTGGAGGCGATGCGCAGGGCAAAGCACTTTTTGCCCAGCAGGGCATTGCCGCCGTACCCCGAGCCGTAAGACCAGATCTCGCGGGTCTCGGGGTAGTGCACGATGTACTTGGTGGGGTTGCATGGCCAGGCAACGTCTTTTTGGCCAGCGGCCAGGGGCGCGCCCACGGTGTGCACGCAGGGCACAAACTCGCCATCCTGGCCCAGCACGTCGTACACTGCTTTGCCCATGCGGGTCATCATCTTCATGTTGACGGCCACGTAGGCGCTGTCAGACACCTCGATGCCAATGTGCGCAATGTCGCTGCCCAGCGGGCCCATGCTGAAGGGCACTACGTACATGGTGCGGCCCACCATGCAGCCGTCGAACAGCGCTTTGCCACCGGAGGTGCCATTTTGTAATATCCCGCGCATCTCGGCCGGGTCAGCCCAGTTGTTGGTCGGGCCGGCGTTTTCTTTTTTGGCGCAGCAGATAAAGGTGCGGTCTTCTACGCGGGCTACGTCAGAGGCGACGCTGTTGGCAAGATAGCTGTTGGGGCGCTTGAGCGGGTTGAGCTTTTTCATGGTGCCGCCAGCGACCAAGAGGTCGCACAGGCGGTCATATTCTTCGTTGCTACCGTCGCACCAGTAAATGGCGCTGGGTTTGCACAGGGCGACCATGTCGGCCACCCAAGCAATGAGCTTGGCGTTTTTGACGTAAGTGGGGGTGCCTAATTGCAGCCCTTGCATCACGGGTGAGTTCATAGAAGTAGCCCCTAAAGTAAAAACCTGGTTTCACAAAAGGGCGTACCGGGCTACGAAGTAGCCAGAGCGCGCATCACCTTTGTGGAATCAGGCGTTAACAACACGGTCACAATATCAAGTCGGACCAACGGGCCTGTGCGCGGGACTTGCCAAAAGGTGGAGCAAGACGGTGGGCACTACAGGCAGCGAAGCGGGCGGTGGCCATGCGAGCGCAGGTGGTGACCAGTCCGTGGTCGGCTGGAACCCTCAATTTTAAGAAGGCCCGCTGTCAGTTACCATGCAGTTACCACGCAAAGCTATGCAATCCTTGCATAGGGTTATGCAGGCGCTTGGGCTGAACAACAAGAGATGCAAAAGGTGGTCACAGAATGCGCAGACGGGATTTGTTAAACGGATCGTTAGCTCATACAGCCGGGCGGGGCCTGGCTTGGATGGGCCTGGGCTCAGGCTTGGCGCCGGTCTACCCACTGGCGCCCGCTGCACGGGCGCAAAACCTGTCCACGCCGCTGATGCAACAAATCCGTGTCAGCGCTGCCAGTGATCTGAAGTTTGCGCTTGCTGACGTGTTGAACCAATTTCAGCGTGAAACGGGCCTGTCTGTGGTGGCCACTTACGGCTCATCTGGCCAATTTGCAAGGCAGATCGCGCAGGGCTTGCCGACGGATTTATTCATGTCGGCAGACGAGGCCTTGGTGGCCCAGCTGGCCGACAAAGGCTTGACCCAAGACCAAGGCGTGGTGTACGCCATAGGCCGGTTAGCCCTTATCGTGCCGCGCGCCTGGGCTGCCGGGGTACCCACCGAAGGCGACTGGCGCTCGGTGCAAGACGCGTTGGGCAATGCACTGGGCGGTGGCCCCAAGCAGCCTGAAGCACGCAGTGCCCCTAAACCTGGCCAAAATTCTGGCATTGCCAAATTCGCCATCGCCAACCCCGAGCACGCGCCCTATGGCCGCGCGGCCAAAGAAGCCCTGCTGGCCATGGGCCTGTGGGAGAGCGCAGCAGCGCGCCTGGTGCTGGGCGAGAATATTGCCCAAGCCACCCAGTTTGTGGCCACTGGGGCTGCGCAGGCTGGGCTCACGGCGCTGTCGCTGGCCGTTGCGCCAGATGTAGCCGCCACTACCCGCCACGCCCCTGTGCCTGCGCATTTGCACGCCCCCCTGCGCCAACGCATGGTGCTGCTGAAAACCGCCCGCCCGCAAGCACAGCAGTTGTACGCGTACCTGCAAACCGATGCCATCCGCAAGCGATTGCTGAGCATGGGCTTTGGCATGGCTTAAACGGCAGCGTTACCTTCAAGCTAAGCTCTTTTAGACTCTATCAACGCTATTTTTATAGTAGCTGCTCCCGCGATATTCCATTGGCTTGCAGCCTGATTTAACTTATGAAAATGGCGTGCAACGGCTTATTTTGGCGATGCTAACGGCCCTGACGGCGTCAAAATCGACTTTTGACGTCCCAGTGGACCATTTTGAAGCTGTTTCTGATAGAGGTATGGGGCTGCGGCCCCTTAAAATATTGCGGGAACAGCTAGCTAAAACATAGCAAGCGGTTTCTCTTCATGGCCCCCAGTCGCGCCCACCCGAGCCTTGCGGGTGCCGCCCGATCAGATGCAGCGGTCTGCGCTACAACCCCTGTGCCAACAACGCATTCACACGTTCACAACGGCTGCCGACGCATGCTGTGCGCAGCGCGTGCGCTGGTATCTCCAACCTATAAAACAAAGGTTTTCAAGATTCAACACAGCATAAGCAAATGCACTTAATCGGTGCGTTTTGTTAAAATTTCCCACATTTTAGGAAAGTAAAAAGCATGAATGGGCGCGTGAAACACCGTATTCCAGCGCTGATGCGTTGCGGCTTGTTGTTAGCGGGCGCCGTTAGCATTTCTATAGCCTTGGCCCATAGTGTGGGTCAGGTGCAGACCACCAAGTTTTTAGCCCCAGAAACCGTCACCACGCTGTTGGCGCGAGCAGGCACGGCATCGCCTGGCTTGGCGGTGGGCGATGTGGTGTCTTATATTATCCAGTTCACGCCGGTGGCCAACGGTGCCACAACCGGGGTGGCGGGCTACATCACAGATTACATACCGCCGGGCACCGAGGTGGTGGGTGCGGCTATTGTGGCCAGAGACAGCGCGGGTAATTACAACAATATTGCGCCTAATTTTCCCGGCGGTATTGACCCAGGCTGGGGCAACCAAGGACAAAAAACTTATCTGGCACCGTTTGCCACCGCGGCCTACGATACGACGGGCCGATGCTTAGCGGCCGGTTTCACCAACAATTGCAATGCCCGCCTGACGGAGCTGCATGCCGACACAGGCATCTTTTTCTCGACGAGCCCGTTGACGGCGGTGTTTCCTGCATTGCCCACGCGCATTTTGCAGGGTCTGAATGGCTACGACATTACCCCTACCGCAGAGGGTCAGCTCAACCCCATCATTGGGCAAGTCAGAGCCACCACCCACAACCTGTGGGATGCCGACCAAACCAATGCGTTTGGCTCTACCCCCGCGGCAGTTGCCGCATTGGTGCAACCCGCCTCCACGGCGCCCTCCATTAACGTCACCGGACGAGGCGCTACGCCGTATAACTCCGGTTCGGCGGTCGCTGGGCCACAAACCGGCTACACGTTGGACAATACCGCTAACGTGGGCCCATGGCAGCGCATAGCCTATGCCGGCTCACGTATCGGCAACAACACCAATGGCCCCGCCACCGCAGCCGACCCTCTAAGCCTGACCGCAGTAGGAGGCCTGCCCACCAGCATTGGCTACAACCTGTCTACCAGCAACCCACTGCCCTCTGGCACTAACGCAGTGCGCTGGGCCGTGGGCAAACTGGTGGTGGGCGAGATTCGTTACGTCAAAATCAGCTTGCGCATTACCGCAGCTGTGCCCACCAGCGGCATTATCAACAGCTCAGAAGTGTTTGGCGGTGATGCTGGCGATGCGGATAATGGACAAGACAACGTATGGCGCTACCACATCCCCAGTGTGGCCGACAATAACTCCAACCTGTTGGTACAAAAAGCGGTGGTGTGCATCTACAGCGGCGCTATTTGCGTGCCCTCGGACGGATCCTACGTACCGGCGGGCTCCAAGGTGAGGTACCGCATCACCTACCTCAACGCCGGGGTGGTGCCACAGACCAATCTGGTGCTGCAAGATGTATTACCTTGCCAGACAGCGGCCAACGCCGCAAGTAATATCACCGTTATCAGCGGCCCGGTGACCTTGCCGTCGCCCAACCCGCCCATCACCGCTGCGGGTAACTGCGGCACCACGCCAGACACCCGCAGCACCGTCACCTTTCCGACCCTGTCCTCCTTGGCTGCGGGCGGTGGGGGTAGCATTGATATTGACGTGCTGAACAATGCTAGCGCCGGTACCTTGCTGCTGAACACGGCCAAACTTTCCAGCGCTGAAGTTCCTGGCGGTGTCACCGCCAACGCCATCTCCAATGTGGGTGCGGTACCCAACCTGGCCATTACCAAGGTGGCCAACGCCACGTCTACCGTACCGGGTGGCACCTCGTCATATACCATTGTGATCGCCAACATTGGTACGGGCAACGCCACTGGCATTTCGCTGTACGACGTGCTGCCCAGTATGGGCGGCACCGCCAACACCAGCACGCGCTTTAGCTATGTTACAACCACGGCGATCGTTGTATCCAGCGGCAGCACCGTCACACTGCCGCCCACGGTAAGCACCGTTGTGCCGCCCACGCTCACGCCTTACGACACCTCACCAGTGGCCAGTAACTCGCAGCAAATCCTCTGGACTTTTGGCACCGCCACCCTTGTGCCCGGCGGTGTGATGACGCTGACCTACACGGCTAACGTGGGCGGCAGCGTGTCGGCGTCTGCCACGCCTTACTACAACAATGCCAACGTGCTGTTTGGTGGTGGTGGCGCCGGCAGAAGCGATGCGCCCAACACCGCGCCCGTACTGGTGACCTCGCCTTTGTCGGTCACCAAAACCATCGAGTGTTATTTTGTCGGCACCAGCTGCGTGGCCATTGGCCCGGGCGGCAGCATTCCCCCTAACGCCAAGATCCGTTACCGCATTGACTACGCCAACACCGGTGCTACGTCGATTGCCAACGCCATTTTGAGCGACACTTTGCCCTGCCAAACAGCGGCCAATGCGGGGAGCAATATCCAGATCATTGCTGGCCCTATCCCCTTGCCTGCACCCAACCCACCGGTGACGGCGGCAGGCGTGTGCCCTGGCACCCGCAGCACCTTCAGCTTCCCGGCCACCACGCTGGCGGCGGGGCAAACCGGAACGGTGAAGGTGGACGTGTCTACCACGGCGGCGGTAGGGGCCATTGTGGTCAACACCGCAGGCCTGAGCGCCGCAGGCTTTCCCAGTGCCAGCAGTGATATGCAGGCCGCTGTGGCCGCGCAACCGGTGCTGTCCATCACCAAAGTGGCCAGCACCGGCCTAGCGGCCCCTGGCACGACGCTGTCCTACACCATCACCATCACCAACACGGGTACGACGGTGGCGCAAACCATCACCGTGTACGACTGGCTGCCTACGGGCACCTCGACGGTGGCTGACAACACACGGCGTTTTAGCTACGTCAGTACCAGTGCCATCAGTGGCCTGACCAGCGTGGCGCCAGCCGTCAATCTGCCGCCCACCCAGCTACCTTACAGCAGCCCCACCCTCAATATTTATGCGGCTAACCAGCAGGAGGTGGCCTGGAGTTTTGGTAGCCAAACCCTGGCCGCAGGTGCCAGTGCCAGCATCACCTTTGTCGTGCAAATCGGCTCGGCCTTGCCCGTGTCGCCGCCTTCCTACGACAACTACGCCCGGGTCAGTTTCTCTGGGGGTAGCGCAAACTCGGGCCCCGCAGTGGCCACCGTCATGCTGATGGCCAATTTGGGCACCACCAAGACGAACGGAACCAGCACCCTGGTGGCTGGCAGTACCACCGCCTATACCGTCACGTTCAGCAACGGCGGCCCGTCCGCGGCCAACGGCGCGCTGGTGAAGGATGTGGCATCTGCGGGCTTGCAATGCGTCTCGGTCAGTTGTACCGCCACCTCAGGTGGCGCGTTGTGCCCAAGCAACCTTCCAACAGGCACGCTAGTGCTCAGTGGTGCTACCAACTTCTTTGGCACCGGCGAGACGATTGGCACCTTCCCGGCTAACAGCACCGTGACCTTGCTCGTCAACTGCAATGTGATCGCTACGGGGCAGTAGTGCCGTCCTGCCTGCGGCGCAAAGCGACCAAAATCGACACAAAGGCTGTTTATTTTCAACGTCCGCGCTTAAACCCGTTAAAAAAAAGTAAAATATAGTGTTAATCTGTAAATATTAACTCTTTAATATTACATAATTTTAGAGCAAGTTGTTTGACTACAACGATAGAAATACTATTTGGAGTTTCCATGCCGGTGATAGCTAAGTTTTTCAGCCTTTGCGCGTTTTCTCGATTCACTATCACCAAAGCCTTTGGCATGGTGGCGCTGTTGATGGGCTTATTCGCATCGCTTGCCATCCCGCAGCTTGCTTTTGCGCAAACCCAAATCACCAACACAGCCTCCATTACAGCCCCCGCGACGGTCACCAACACCAATACGGCTACCAGCTGCATTGCGGGCACTTGCAGTGCGCCCGACAGCGACACGATCACGGCCAGTCTGCCTACGGTTTCCAAAACCTTCAGCCCAACGACCATCACTGCGGGTGGCACTTCATTGCTGGTAATCACCTTTACCAACACCCACAAGCTGGTCTCTGCTACTTTTAGCACAGCCTTTATCGATATTTATCCGACCGGCATGATTAACGCGACGACCACACTTGCCGCTACCACCTGCCTCTCGGGAGCCGTGACCGCGACACCGGGTGCCAGCCAGTTGTCGTTGCCAGTTGGCACGCTCATTGCGCCAAATACAAGTTGCTCTGTCTCGGCTGTGGTTACCTCCATCACCGCGCCACAAGCAGCCAACACGATCCCAGCGGGCTCTCTGACAACGTCAGTCGGTGCTAACCCCACTCAGATCACTGCCATACTGACGATAAGCCCGTCTGCTGACTTGGCCATCGTCAAGACCACCAGCAACAGCACGCCAAATGCAGGCAGCACCTTCACCTACACCATCGTGATCGTCAACAACGGCCCAAATGGTGTGACCAACGCGCCGTGGACGGACACCTTGCCAGCGGGCTTGGGCACCATCACCAATATCTTGCCAACGGCAGGTATCAGTGCGACAGCTGCGGGCAGCACCATCAGCGGTACCAGCACCTTGGCTAACGGCCAGTCGG
>JAYVDN010000741.1:0-8228 GCA_043749385.1 Polaromonas sp. | reverse complement strand
AGTGCTACTTATGCACAGGATCACAAACATTGAAATTACTTAAAAACAACTTGACTTTGAACACAGTTGCTCCTTTATGCCGCTGCGCTGAGTACACCGTCGGCCAGCTCTCGCGAAGTAGTAGGCGATCCACCGTTGTGCCACAACCATCTCACTACGCAGCTCTGGCACTTGGCGAGCACAGAGCTGGAGTCCGTTCCGAAGCATAAGCACCAATGCGGGCACAGAAGGGGAATCGCGACCCATGACTATGCACCAATCTCCTTAGGCGCAGCCGCAAACAAAGTGCGCGTGTAATCCTGCTGCGGGCTGGCATACAACGCAGCGGTGCGGCCCTGCTCCACGATGCAACCTTGGTGCATCACGATCACGCGGTCGCACAACTGGGCAGCGACCCGCAGGTCGTGGGTAATGAAGAGCAGGCCCAGGCCCAGCTCGGCTTGGACTTCGCGCAGCAGGTTCAAGATCTGCGCTTGCACACTCACGTCCAGGGCACTTACTGCTTCGTCGGCTACCAGCACTTGCGGCTTGCAGGCCAACGCGCGGGCAATGGCCAGGCGCTGGCGCTGGCCGCCGCTGAATTGGCTGGGGTAGCGCTGCAAACTCTCCACTGGGAGCCGCACTTGGTGCATTAACTTCTCCGCAAGCGCCTGGGCAATCGCGGGAGGAGCTCCGAAGTTGATAGCGCCTTCGATGATGCTGTCGCCCACCTTGCGCCGTGGGTTGAGGGAGCGGTTGGGGTCTTGGAACACCACCTGGATATGTGAACGCAGTGGACGCAGCTCGCTTTCGCTCAGCGTGCACACTTTGTTCTCACCCCAGTGCACACTGCCCACTGTGGGATCGATCAAGCGGATGATGCAGCGGGCCAGCGTGGACTTGCCGCTGCCCGACTCGCCCACAATGCCTAAGGTTTCACCCGCGCGCACTTCCAGTGCGGCGTCGTGCAGGGCCTGGGTGTTGCGGGCGCGGCCCAGCCAGTCGCGTGACGTGTAAGTTTTGCCTACGCCATGCGCTCTTACTCTTGGCTCGCCGGTAGGCTCGGGTTTGGCGGGCGGCGGGGTCATGCTGGGCACTGCGGCCAGGAGCATCTTGGTGTAGTCGGCCACTGGGCGGCGCAGTACCTGGTCGGCTTCGCCGTACTCCACCGCGCGGCCTTGGTGCATCACCAGCACCTGGTCGGCAATCTCGGCTACCACACCCATGTCGTGAGTGATAAAGAGCACGGCGCAGCCTTGCTCGCTTTGCAGGTCTGCTATCAGGCGCAAGATTTCTTTTTGCGTCGTCACGTCCAGCGCGGTGGTGGGCTCATCACAAATCAACAGCGCGGGCTTCAATATCGCCGCCATGGCAATCACGATGCGCTGGCGCTGGCCACCGCTCAATTGGTGCGGAAAGCTGCGCACCATGCGCGCGGGCTCGGGTAGCTTGACCCGCTCCAGGATAGCGAGCACTTCACTGCTTCGCTTGTCGGCGTTCCAGTCGGTATGGGTGCGCAGCAGCTCATCGATTTGGTCGCCGCAGCGCATCACCGGGTTCAGCGCAGTCATCGGCTCCTGGAACACCATGCCCATGGACTTGCCACGCAGGTCGCGCATTTGGACGCGCGAGGCTTTCAGCAGATCCAAAACTTGCGTAGAGCTTGAAAGAATTTCCGTTCGGTCTGAGCTTGTCGAAGACCTCGCGAGCACTTCGACTGGCTCAGTGTGAACGGTGTGGTTTGCGCTTTGAACCGTGAGGGGTAGCTTGCCCACGGTTAATTGAATGCTGCCGTTGGAAATCTTGAGGTCTTTGGCCAGCAGCCCCATCACCGCAGTGGCCATCACCGATTTGCCTGAGCCAGATTCGCCCACCACGCACAAGGTTTTAGCGGCTTCAATCGCCAGCGATACATCGTCAATCGCCAAGGCGCGGTCAGCGCCCGCAGGCAATGCCACGCTCAAGTTGTCGATACACAAAACCGCAGAAGAAGTGGTCATGGTGTCAGATCAACGTTTGGCAAATTTGGGGTCGAGCACATCGCGCAGGCCGTCGCCCAGCAGATTGATGGCCAGCACGGTGGGCACGAGGAACATGGCGGGAAACAACACGTTGCCGGGGAACTGGCTGAATTGCACCCGCCCCTCGGCCATGATGTTGCCCCAGGTGGGGATGTCGGCGGGCAGGCCCAGGCCCAGGAAGCTGAGCACCGCCTCAGTCAGCACGGCAGCCGCCGCCACAAAAGTGCCCTGCACGATCAGCGGCGCCATGGCGTTGGGCAAGATGTGCCGCCACAAGATGATGTGCGTGGGCGTGGCCAGGGCCTTGGCGGCTTCGACAAAAGGCTCTTCCCGCAGCGTGAGCACGAGCGAGCGCACCAGGCGTGTGACGCGCGGAATCTCTGGGATGGCGATGGCCACTACCACCGTCCACAGTTGTGCGCCCAGCGCGGCCACCAGCGCGATGGCCAGCAAGATGGAAGGGATGGCCATCAGCCCGTCCATAAAACGCATCAACACGGCATCGACTGCCCTGAAGTAGCCCGCCAGCATGCCCAGCAGCGCGCCGATACCGATGGCGACCACGGCGGTGGTCAGGCCGATGGTGAGCGAGACGCGGGTGCCGTAGAGCACGCGGCTGTAGATGTCGCGGCCAAAGCTGTCGCTGCCAAACCAAAAGGTGTGTGCCACCGTACTGCCGTCCAGTTGCGCAAAACTGCCGCGCAAGCCGACGGCGTTGTTGATGTTGGACGAGTCCATGGCCGCAGGGTCTAGTGTGCCCAGCCACGGGGCCAGTAACGCGATGACGACGAGCACAGCGAGCACACACGCGCCTACGCGCACGGTGGTATTTTTGGCCAGTTGTTGGAGGGTACTCATGAATTTTGAGTCTCTCGGAATTTACGGCACCCTTGCGTTTGGATTTTTGTGCGTACAGACAGTTGGACTTTTGTTCGCCCCGGCACTTGGGGTGATTGGCTCCGCGGTGATTGAACATTCGCCATCTTGCCTAGATCAGGCATGGTCAGTTTTCGGCCTTTGCCTACACACCGCCTTGTCAAGATCAGGTCGGTGGTGCGCTCAGCGCAGCGGCATAAAGGGGGAGTAGGCGGCCTTAGGCCGCCACGGAGGACAGCCGCGGAGCTGAGCGCACCGCCGACCTGATCCCGCGAAGCAGGTCCCCTTAACGCAATGAACGAGGCAAGGATAGTCATCATCAGTACCGAATGCGCGGATCCAAAAACAGGTACGACACATCGACCAGCAGGTTAATGCCCACATAGGCCACGCTGAACAGCAGCACCAACCCCTGAATAACAGGAAAATCGCGGTTCAGCACGGCGTCGACTGTCAAAGAACCCAAGCCAGGAATGGCGTACACCGTCTCGGTCACTACTACGCCACCAATCAGCAGGGCTACTCCAATTCCAATGACGGTGACGATAGGCACTGCCGCGTTGGCCAAGGCGTGGCGCAGCAGCACGGCAGACTCGGTAATGCCTTTGGCCCGGGCGGTGCGGATGTAGTCCTCTGTCAACGCCTCTGACACGCTAGCCCTCGTAACTCTGGCGATCAACGCTACATAAATAGTAGCCAGCGTACACCAGGGTAGCACCAGTTGCTGCAACCACGGCCACACGCCCTGCCCGATGCGCTTGTAGCCCTGCACAGGGAAGATGTCGAGCTGAATGGCGAACAGCCAAATCAGCGCATAGCCGGTCACAAACACTGGCACCGAAAACCCCGCCACAGAAAATGCGCTTAAAAACCGGTCCAGCCAACCGCCCATGCGCCAGGCCGCCAGCGTGCCCAACGGCACTGCTACCAACACTGCCAAGGTAATGGTGCCTGCAGCCAAGGACAGCGTGGGCTCGATGCGTTGCAGCACCAGCTCTTTGACGGGCTTGTTCAAATAATACGAATACCCAAAATCGCCTTGCAGTACGTGGGTGATCCAAATCCAGAACTGCGTGAGCGTCGATTTGGTGAGCCCCAAGGTTTCGCGGATGCGCTCAATATCTTCGTTGGTCGAGTTGTTGCCCGCAATCACGGCAGCCGGGTCGCCCGGTGTCAATCGCAAAATCAAAAAAACGATGATGGCCACCACCAGCAAGACCGGGATGGTGGCCAGAAGGCGTTGCAAAAGGAAGCGCAGCATCTATTGCGTGACCTCGGGTGTGTTAACTATCGGGGTATCAGTTTTTCTGCATATTCCAGTACACCTGCGCGCCAGAGGCCACCATGCCGCTGATGTTTTTGCGCATGGCGGCGGGGTTGATGTACTGACCGAGCTGTACATGGGTAGCGGTCTCCATAGCACGCAACTGAATTTGCTCGGCAATTTTCTTTTTCTCGTCGTCCGTGCTGGCCTGGGCAAACTTGGTCTTCAAGTCGTCAATTTGTTTATCTTCTTGCCAACCAAACCAGCCCTTGTCTCCGGCAGTATTCATCATCGCCATGGTCAGCGGGTTCAAAATATCACCGGCGGTCCAAGCGGTCATAAACGCGTTCCAGCCTCCGTCTTTGGGTGCGTCTTTTTTGGCGCGACGTGCCAGCAGCGTGGCCCAGTCCATTTGCTGCATGTCTACCTTGAAGCCGGCCGCCTCCAGCTGCTGCTTGGCCACTAGTGGGATTTTGGCAATAGCGGCCAAATCGGTCGGGCGCATCAGCACCACGGGGGTGCCATCGTAGCCCGCATCTTTGAGCATTTGAGCGGCCTTTTTAGGGTCGGCCATGCCGGTATAGATACCTGTGTTGTCACTGGCAAACGGTGTGCCGCAGGGGTACATGCTCTTGCAAAACTTGTACATGCCAGGCGCGCCGACCTGGGTTTTAAGGTAAGCCTCTTGGCCCATGGCCACCATGGCAGCTTGGCGAATTTTTACGTTGTTAAACGGTGCATGCAGGTGGTTGAAGCGAAAAATGTACTGCGCGCCTGCGGGGGAGAGGTCAAAAATCTGCACATCTTTTTGCGCCTTGAGCGAGGAGTATTGCTCAAACGCCGGCTGCTCGATGATGTCTACCTCGCCGGCAATCAACGCATTGAACTGGGTTTGCGGATCGCGGATGATGACCCACTCTACGCGGTCTACTTTCACCACTTTGCCGCCCGTGGTGCCGTTGGCGGGTTCGCTGCGCGGTTTGTATTTGTCGTTCTTGGTGTAGATCACGCGCTCGCCGGGTTTGAAGTCTGCCGGGTTGAACTTGAACGGGCCCGAGCCAATGTGCTCCTTAATCTGCTCACTGCCGGGTGTCGCCGCAATGCGCGCGGGCATGATGAAGGGTACGTTGGACGACGGCTTGCCCAGCGCCTCCAGCATCACGCCGAAGGGGGCTTTGAGTTTGATGTTGAAGGTCTTGGCGTTAGGGGTTTCCCAAGTGTCCACGGACTTCACCAGCACGCCGCCAAAGCTGTCGCGGCTGGCCCAGCGTTTAAGGGAGGCCACCACGTCTTCGCTGGTGACGGGGGCACCGTCGTGAAACTCCAGGCCATCGCGCAGGGTAAAGCTCCACTGCAGGCTGTCTTTGCTCACACTCCATTTGTCCACCATTTGCGGCTTGACCTTGCCGTCCAGGTCGGTGCCAAACAGGGTGTCGTAGACCATGTAGCCGTGATTACGGGTGACGAAGGCGGTAGTCCAAATAGGGTCCAGGATGGTGATGTTGGCATGCGGCACCACTTTGAGTGTTTTGCCCTGGGCCATGGCCGAGGGCGACGCTAAAGTGGTAGCCAAAGCCAGTGACAGGGCAGCGCTGGCAAAGATCGAACGGCGTTTCATAATGCATTACCTTTGAGTGTGGACGTAACAAAACCCAATATAGCCTTAAATATGACTTCAGCACCTATCGCAATCACTGATACCATTCCTCTAAGCAGCGCCCATGCGCTGTCCCACAGTATCCACAGCAAGCAGGTTTCGTGCCGCGAGGTGATGGCCGCCACCCTGGCGCACATCGCTCAGGTGAACCCCCGCGTGAACGCCATCGTGAGCCTGCGCGAGAGCGCTGCGCTGCTGCAAGAGGCCGAGCACTATGACGCGCTGCTGGCCCAAGGCCAGTCGATGGGCTGGATGCACGGCATACCCCAGGCCATCAAAGACCTGGCACCGACGGCGGGCCTGCGCACCACGATGGGCAGCCCCTTGATGCATGATTTTGTGCCCAAGGAGGACGGCCTGATGGTGCAGCGCATGAAGGCTGCGGGCTGTATCGTCATAGGTAAAACCAATGTGCCCGAGTTTGGCCTGGGCTCGCACACCTTTAACCCCGTATTTGGCGCCACCTTGAACCCCTACGATCTGTCTAAAACCGCTGGCGGCTCCAGTGGCGGCGCGGCGGCGGCGCTGGCCACCGGCATGCTGTGCGTGGCCGATGGCAGCGATTTTATGGGCAGCCTGCGCAACCCCGCTGCCTGGTGCAATGTGTTTGGCATGCGCCCCTCCCAGGGCCGCGTACCCATGTGGCCGGTAACGGACGTGTGGACCGCGCAGCTGGGCACCGAAGGGCCCATGGCGCGCGATGTAACAAGCCTGGCGCTGCTGCTGCAAACGCAATCGGGGTTCGATGTACGCGCTCCACTTTCTATAGCTTCTCCCGCGATATTCCATTGGGCTGAAGGCTCATTTGATGTAAAAAACAAGCGTATAGCATGGTGGGGTGACTTGGATGGCTACTTGCCCATGGAGCCGGGGGTTTTGCAGGTGTGTGGCCAAGGCCTCAAGCGCCTGGAAGGCCTGGGCTGCAAGGTCGAGCCCACCGCCCTGGGCTTTGCACCCGAGCGGGTGTGGGACGCGTGGCTGGTGTGGCGCAAAGCCTTGGTGGCCTCCCGCATTGCACCGTTTTTATTGCACCCAGCAAACCGGGACAAGATCAAACCCGAGGCCTTGTGGGAGCACGACTGCGCCCAAAGCCTGACGGGCGCTGAGTTTATGCGGGCCAGCAGCGCGCGCACCAGCTTTTACCAGCACCTGCTCACGCTGTTTGACACCTACGACTACCTGGCCCTGCCCAGCGCGCAAACCTTCGCCTTTGACGCTACCCTGCGCTGGCCAAAAGAGATCAACGGCGCAGCCATGGACACCTACCACCGCTGGATGGAGTGTGTGATTTACGCCACTTTTGCGGGCCTGCCCTGCATCAGTATTCCGTGCGGCTTTAGCGCAGCGGGTTTGCCGATGGGCCTGCAAATCATTGGCAAGCCGCAGGACGACTTGGGCGTGCTGCAACTGGCGCATGCCTATGAGCAGGTGGCGCAGGAAACGCTGGCGACCCGGCCACGCTTAAGTTCGTAATATCATCCACGGTTTAGTACTAAAAAATTACCATCTTTATGCCCGAATGGATCCAGATACTGCTTGACCTGCTGGCACAGGTGACCGGGGGCCGGGGCGGCATCAGCAACGGCATCATCAACTTTGTTATTGCGACGGTTTTCTTTGCGGTTTTTTTGGCCATTGCGCTGGCCAAATACCGCCAAAACCCACAGCCGCGCGAACGCTTGCTGGTGTGGGGGTTTGGCTTGGGGCTGGGGCGTGAGCTGTTTATGCTCATTTTGGCCACGGTCCAGGCGCTTAAGTGGGTAAACCCCGTTAGTTTGCACGAATTCTTTCCACCGCTGGAACACGCGGTGCGCACGATTTCATTGATTATTGTGGCGGGTGCCTATATGCGCTACTTGTTGGACGACGCGGCGCTCACGCGGCGCTACCTGCAAGCAGCCATCGGGGCCACCGTGCTGGCTTACCTCGCTACATTTGGGTGGTGGGCAAGCTACATCGTGGCCCACCCCAGTTCCAAGTTTGGGCAGACGTGGTGCGATTGGGTATTTCACATCAATTCGTCCACCTGGTTTTTGTTAGCGGCAGTTATTTTGGGCTTTAAAACCAGGGGCTGGCTGCGTAATGCCGTCGTGGCCGCTTTTTTCCTGTTTTTTGTATCTGACTTTCTCAAGCTACCGGACATGGCCCTGGGTGAGGTGTACGAAACCAATTTCACCCCCATAGCCCGCCTGTTGTACTTGGTCGCGCTGCTGGTGCTGGGCTATATTTATGTGCGCGAGTCGCTGGCAGACCTTCAGGGCTACACCCGCAAGCTGGAAAGCCAGGTACAGGCCCGCGCCTTGGCTGAGCAGATGGCGCAGGCCAAAGGCGATTTTTTGGCCACCATGAGCCACGAGATCCGCACGCCCATGAACGGCGTGATTGGTTTGACCCAATTGCTGTCAAAGACCCCGCTCAACCCGGAGCAGCA
>JAYVDN010000740.1:0-2127 GCA_043749385.1 Polaromonas sp. | reverse complement strand
ATCACAGCAAAGTCGCCCCCACCGCAGCCCTGCCTGTTGGCCAGATCAGCATGCCGGAGACCAGCACCTACATGGCCCCGCAAGCAGGGCAGATGCCCGACGAGGGCGACAACATCTTGCGCAACAAAATGTACAACATGTTTCTTTATTCGCTTTCTAACTAAGCGTTATTCGCAGCGCTCGCACAAAGACTAAAAAGGCCAACCCCCATGGAACACTTGACTATCGCGCAATGGCTTGGCCAATGCCTTACCGACAGCTGCCAAAGACCGCCGGGGCAAAGCGATTTTGAGCTGGCGGTTTACGTGGGGTTTTGTATTTTCAATCTGGGCCGGGTGTTTACCTACTACCCCACCATCCAAAAACTGCGCACTCCTGGCTGCACCGGCGATGGCCAAAGCATATGGACGTGGATTACCTGGATATTGGCTAACGGCACTTTTGCCCTGCATTTGTATGTAGTGAGCGCCTACCAGATCAACGACCTGGTGTGGCTCAACCTGGCCAACTTGGCCATGTGCTGCATTTGCCTGCGGTATGTAGTCAGGGCACAGCAGCGCGCAGGGACGCTGAGCTGGATTCCGTTTCGCAAACCAAGGGCCGGCTATGTGCTGACACTGCAATTAAGCGATGACCTGCGCCATCCGATGGCCCGCCGGGCCCACGACGCAGGCCAGCCCCTCAATGCCGTGGTGGCCGATGCCCTGCGCCAGTACTTAGCCCAAGCCGCAGGTGGCATGCCGCCCGCAGCAAGTTCAAAAACCTAAAGTTTTATTCGTTCTTTTTTTACCTAGGAGTGTCATCATGCAAGTTCATTTTTTAACGTCTATCAAATCTATTGCTTTCAAACCCGGCTCTGCGCTGCTGTGCGCCTTGCTCTTGGTGGGATGCAACGCCAAGGTGATTGAGCCCATGCGGCTGACAGCCGTGCCCGGCCAAGCGGCAACACGCTTGGTCAGCGAGCAGGCCGAGCCCGGGGCCACAAACTATGGCGTGCCCGATGTCAGTCGTGTGATTTTTGTCACTGACGCGCAAGCGCCAGTGCTGGATTTAACTTACTAAAGTTAAAAAATAAATAGTTTTAAACGTTTTGCATTGAGGCATGCAATGCCTTGATAAGACAAGAAACGAGGGAGTAACTGTGACACTGCATTTCCACCCACCGCTGCGCGCACTTGGGTTTCTGGTGTGCATTACCATGCTGGGCGGTTGTGACCAGCCCCGCAGCACTGCGCCTACCGCGCTGTTGAATGCTTGGCAAGACGCACCGCTACTAGCACAAGACAATGAGTGGGGCGCGTTTGACCACCATGAAGCAGTAGACGCGCAGGGCCACACGCTGGCGGTGTGGGAGCAGTTTGACGGCGAGCGATTTAACATTTGGGCTAACCGCAAAACACTCGGCGTTGGCTGGGACGTAGCGCAGCTGATCGAGACCGACAACACAGGCAGCGCCTACAACCCCCGCGTGGCGGTAGACAGCCAAGGCAATGCAGTGGCGGTGTGGCAGCAGTTTGACGGCCAGCACTCCCGCATAGCGGCCAACCGCTACATGGTGGGCACTGGCTGGAGCACCGCGCAGTGGATAGATGCCCCTAACAGCTTGGAGGCCCATGCACCGCAAGTAAGCTTTGACAGCCACGGCAACGCCGTGGCTGTGTGGCAGCACAAGCAAGGGCAGCGCACGCGCATAGCGGCCAACCTCTTGCTAAATGGCGCGGGCTGGGGTCAGGCAGCGCCGATTGAAAACGGTAACGGCTATGCAAGCGCACCGCACTTCGCCAGTGATACACAAGGCCACTTATTGGCACTATGGCAATTGCAGGGTGCCAAAGACACCACCATCCACACCAAACGCTACCTTGCAGGCGCGGGCTGGGGCAGCGACCATGTGGTCAAAACCGCACGCGCTGACGAGAGCTACCCGCCCACGGTTCTCACTACCGCGTTTAGCTTTTGAACGCGCATTTGCAGCGCGTTTGGGCCAATTGACATAGACAAACTGTACGTGTACCATCAAAGTATGCGTGTCATTCAAAGTCGAAAACTCTACCAGCTGTCCATCTGCATTGCAGCCTTGGCCATTGCGTGGTTTTCATTGGGCAATGCCTTGAATACGATGGTGGC
>JAYVDN010000739.1:0-4843 GCA_043749385.1 Polaromonas sp. | reverse complement strand
CTTCGCATCCCCCACATGACGCAAGCGCTCAGGGCTATCGTCTCGCGAGAGTTGTTCAAATTCTCACGCCAATACGGCCGCCTCGCCTCTGCATTGGTGCGGCCCTTGCTTTGGTTGGCCGTATTTGCGGCGGGCTTTAGAAGCGTCTTTGGCGTTGCGATTGTCGAGCCCTATGAAACCTATATCTCTTACGACGTGTATATCGTGCCCGGTTTGATGGGTATGGTGCTGTTGTTCAACGGCATGCAGTCCTCACTGGCTATGGTGTATGACCGTGAGATGGGCTTGATGCGCCTGCTGCTGACGGCGCCCTTGCCGCGCTGGTGGGTGCTGGCCTGCAAACTGCTGGCTACGACCGTACTTTCACTGCTACAGGCTTTGGCTTTTGTGATTGTGGCGGCACTGCTGGGCACTAGCCTGCCATGGCTGGGCGCGCACACGCCGCACATTGTGCTGGCCAGTGCGTCAGCCGCGCTGATGCTGGGCGCACTGGGTCTGCTGATGAGCGTGCACATCAAACAGCTGGAGAACTTTGCCGGCACGATGAACTTCGTCATCTTTCCTATGTACTTCATGTCGACGGCCCTATACCCCCTTTGGAAACTGGAAGAGTCAGGTGCCAATTGGGTCTACCAAGTCGCGCGCTGGAACCCTTTCACCCATGCAGTGGAGTGGATGCGTTTTGCCATTTACGGCAAAGACCCAGGCCTGGCGCCTTGGGTGGTTCTGGGTACATTCGCCGTCTGTTTTGCACTGGCCTGCTGGGGCTATGACCCACAGCGCGGCTTTGGTCAACTCGCCAAACGCGGGGGCCCAACATGAACCTGTTAACTCCAATGGCCTTGAGCGGCATAACCAGTACCGGCCCGACGCGGCGGCATGCGCTGGCAGCGCTGGCAAGTGCCTGCGTGCCATCACTGGGCACAACACAAGTGCCCTTCCCCACCCGCCCTATCACCTTGCTCGTGCCCTGGTCTGCGGGCGGCGCCACCGATGTGACGCTGCGTCTGTTGGCCGAGCTGGCCGGCAGACACCTGGGCCAGCGCATTGTGATTGAAAACCGGCCCGGCGCCGGTGGCACGCTGGCCATGCCCGCCCTCCAGCAAGCAGCGCCCGATGGCTACACCTTGGCGCAACTGCCACACCCGGCACTGCGCGCGCCGCATGTGCAAAAAGTAAGCTGGGATCCGATACGCGACACGACGCCTATTATTCAAATCAGTGGCGTGACCTTCGGTGTGGTGGTGCCAGCCAACAGCCCCTTCAAGACTTTTAACGACTTGCTGAAATTTGCAGCGGCCAAGCCTGGCGAACTAAGCATCTCCAGCAACGGTCTGGGTACCACTCCCCACGTCGTCCTCGACGAACTGTTTGGTCAACGGTCATTAAGCTATATCCATGTGCCCTACAAAGGCACTGCTGAGCAAATGCTGGCGGTGGCTTCAGGTCAGTTGATGGCAGGTGTCAACTCCAACGGATTTGTGCCTTATGTGGAGTCAGGCAAGCTGCGGCTATTGGCCACCTTTGGCGAGCGCCGCTCCAGCCGCTGGGCGCAGGTACCTACGCTCAAAGAGCTCGGCTATGGCATTACGGCCATGTCACCTTACGGCCTGGTAGGCCCCCGTGGCATGGACCCGCACATCGTCCACACCCTGCACGACGCATTCAAGACCGCACTGTTTGATCCACAGCATGTGGCTGAACTGGCAAAGTACGAGCAAGAGCCAAACTACCTGGACTCCAAAGACTACAGTGCTGCGTTGAGAGAGGCCTATGCCGCTGAGCAGCGCAATGTGGAGCGGCTGGGACTGACCAAAGCCCCATAAAATACCAGTCAAACCGCATTTTTATGTACGAATAAGGCTGTAGCCCTTTAAAATATCGCGGGAGCAGCTACTGAATGTGTAGCAATTGCAAATCACTACAGGCGCTCATCGGGAAGCTTACAACGCAAAAACTTCAGGCCAGCAGTCTGGTTCGAAGCGCATCGGTGGCTTGCCACTTTCCAGCTTTATCTACCACCAGCACATCCACCTTCCACAGTTTTGCAAGCTCCAGCGCCCGTGCGGAGCTGGCCATAAACATCACCTTGGTCAAAGCATCGGCCAGTGCGCAACTGCTGGCTAGCACAGTCACAGACGCCAACTCACTAGGGGAGTAACCCGTTTGGGGATTGAAAATATGGTGGTGTTTGTCGTCGCTGCCAAAGCGGTAATGCGCGTCACTGGACGTGGCCATAGCACCACCGACCATGGCCATTTTGGCTATCAAAGCCTGGGGGTGCCGCGGATCGGCTACCCCTAGAGTCCACGGGCTTTGCTGGGGGCTAATGCCCAAAGCTGACCATTCACCCGTGTCGATCAAAGCGTGTTCGATACCCATAGAGCGCAAGGCCGCCTGGGCCAAGTCGCCTGCAAAGCCTTGCGCAATCCCGTTGAGCGTGGCGGCCATGCGGGGTTGGGCAAAGCTGATGCGCTGCTGCATGACCTGCAGGTGCTGCCAGCCCACCCGCGCTACTGCGCTTTGCACGTCGGCAGCGCTGGGTAGACGGCCCGCCTGCTTGGCTTGTTGCCAAACGTCCCATAGGGGTTGCACCGTCACATCGAACGCGCCTCGGCTTTTTTGGGATACTTGCTGCGCCAGCCGCAGGACCTGCACCAGATCGGGATGGGGATGGTGCAATACACCCTCGCGGTTCAAACGGCACAACGCGCTGTCTGGAATAAACAGGCTCATTTGCTGCTCCACATGCCGAATCGCGGCCACTGCCGCGTCCAACGCCGCACCGGCTCGCGCCCCGTCCCTGTGCCCTGCCCGCAGGGACAGCGTGGTGCCCAGCCCCACCATTACCCGCTCGCGCCATTGCAGTGCCGGCGCTTTGGCGCTCGCTCCTGGCACCACTAACGCCGAGCACAAACCCATCGACACCCGCAAACAATCCCGTCGGGTTGGTGCAGCGATGCCAAGTGCCAGATCAAACATGCAAACCTACTGGTTGAATCGGGATCACTCGAGGCGGCGCTGCCATCGACGCCTTGCGCTCGCGGATCAGCGGCAAACAGCGTTTGTCATCCTGGTAGTCAGCCACACAATCGAGGCATTGGAAGCACTCGTCGTAATCCACCTTGCCCACCACGGTGATGGCCTGGTACCCACAGCCATGGCGGCAGGTCTGGCAGGGCGTGCCACATTCGGCACGCCGGGGAATCCACTTTAAAATCCGCAGCTTGCCCATCACCGCCAAAGCCGCGCCCAGCGGGCAAATGTAGCGGCAGTAGCCGCGAAACACCAGCACGCTCAAGGCCAAGCACGCCACAGCCCAGGCCACATAGGGCCAGTCGCGCTGAAAGCCCATGCTGATGGAGGTTTTAAACGGCTCGATTTCCACTATCTTGTCTGCCCACGGGCCACCCATAACGACAGCCACTGCAATTACGGCTAACACGACGTACTTGACGTTCTTCAGCGCAGCGTCTACCTTGCGATGGAACTGCTGGGGTTTGAGGTGCAGAGCCTTGGCGAGCATGCTCAGCAACTCCTGAAACGCACCAAACGGGCACAACCAGCCGCAAAACGTGCCACGCCCCCAAACCAGCAGACTGACCCCCACAAAAGCCCACAGCACTATCGCCATCGGGTCGGACAGCAAGAACTCGCCGCTGCGCCCTTCCAGCAAAGCACTGGCCAGCGAGGTGATGTTGACAATTGTCAACTGGCCCTGCGCGGCCCAGCCAATAAACACCAGCGTAAAGACCAAGTAGATGGTACGGTAGGTGGTCAGCCTTTTTTGCGAAGCCGAGAGCCATTTTTGGTAGAGCAAAGCGGCAGTTAAAACCGCCAGTCCCACGCCCAGCATGGCCAAATCAAACTTGCGTTGCTCCCATACGCGCAGCCAGGCGGGTGTCTCGCGCACGGGCTGCCAACTGGCTATATTGGGGATGGTGATGTTGTGCTGCCACTGCACTTCGGCCATCGGCTGGTCGGCTTCGCCGGGGCCGCGCGAAAGGTTCAAATCCAGCGTAACCGGTTGGGCCAAATCAAGCCCGGCTTGGGCCTGCGTCGCAAACATGCGTAGAACGGCGCTGCTGCCTACGCCCGAGTGCTGGCCGCTCATGCGCACGCCGTGGGTGTAGGCTAGCTCTTTCAAAATAAACTTTTGTGTGCCTTGCTTTGCCACCAGGCGGGTGGCCCGGCCCGTGGGTGCGCTCAGGCTGGCAATGGCCGGATAGCGGCTGTTGTCCATCACCGCCAGCACCTGCACACCGTCCTCGCGCAATGCCCGCACCTCGCGCCAGCCAGCAGCATCTAGAAGGTTGCGGCCCACTTGGGGCAGCCCCACCAGGCTGACCCACATGTCTACGGCCGCCCCGGTCGGGCGAATCATGCCCTCGGCATCTTTGCCTGCCATGGGGGTACTGGCAAAGCGCTGCTCAACTTGTTTGTTGGTCCAGGAGATCGGTTGCACCAGTTGGGCTGCCACCAGTTGGGCCCAGCCCATGCGCTCAAATTTATCGTCCGGGCCGCGCGTCTGGGCGGCATCGCGCTTGGCTTTGGGATCGTCCAGTTTGGCATAGGCCACCTGGGACGCTGCCTCCATGATGGCGCGGTCCATCGCCGTGACTGATACCGTGCCCGCTGACACCCCATGCAAGGTAGCTTTTTGATCATCAAACACGCGCTGCGCCTTGTAGCCCAGCACCTGGATGCTGTGGTGCATCGTCAAGTCCACATACTGCTGGGCAAATCCAGCCAGCAAGGCGTTGGCCGCTGGGGCCTGGAAGATGGGCTCGTTGTGGGACAGCAGGCGCACGTCCATAAACTTGCCTGCCGGGGTCATCACTAC
>JAYVDN010000738.1:0-8506 GCA_043749385.1 Polaromonas sp. | reverse complement strand
CTGAAGTTACATTCGCTTCGAACAGTCGCTCATTATTGCGTCGACGGTTGTCGTAAATTGGCGCTGTGGGTGGTGCATAACGGTCGTCGTCTATCCGAGCGTTCCGACTTACGGTGCGCACTGACGAGACCCGGTCATCCAAACCCATTGCTGCAAGAGAAGGGTACCGTCCCGGGCGCAACACAGCGCAGCGGCCACCGAAACGGGCGTCTTCGCAAACCTCCCAACGGTCACTCATCACGACCACTGAAGACGCTCGGTCATTAAATCCATACTCCTGAAAGTTTTGAACTGGTCTCTGCGTGGTAAAAGTTCGCCCAGAGTAGCCTTCGTTTTCGTAGAAAACCACTTGCGCCGCAACTTGATTGGCGATGGTAATTGCGGTTATCGCAAAAACCGTTTTTAAAACGTTATTCATATTCATCTCCACCTTAAAGGGATTAGTTCGTGTGACCTATCGTTTGCGCGCGGCAATCAAAAGATATCCCGTCACTCTTTTCAAATTGAACAGCACACAAACATGTACAGAATAGCGCTCTCATTTCTGCGTGTCTGTGCGGTGGCGAACTGAAATGACCGATTCACGCTGAATAGGTGCTGCCAAATACCCGATCCCAAAATGTGGTGGTGACACCATAATAGGCTACCTTTCGCCCAGGACGATGGTGTAGTGCGTGGTGGGGTTTACGCACTTTCAGCCAGTGAGTTTGTGCGCGCCAACGGTGTGTAGCATGGTGATTGACCGCGTACGCCAAATATCCAATCAACACTCCCACAGTGAATGCACATGCAGCCCAGACACTGCGCAACAGCTTGACGGGTACAAAGACCCATGCTGTGATCAAAGCTGCGCTTAGTAGGGGGAGGGAACAGATGGGTGCTGTGGGGTGTTATGGTGCTGCAATCGCTGGCATGCATAGCTTGAAATATAAAGAGCTTAGATATAAGATATCTTTCGTCTTCTTAGACGTTACTATGTTCTATAGCGAACATGCATGTCTTCATAACTCCATATACTTAATCCCATAGCCAAACTGATGCGATTTGGATTGTCAAAATCTTGGTAAGGAGAGTTTGAATGGAATCAGCCGAAAAAATCACTTTTCTCGATCAGAAAAAAAACCACCTTTTAGCAGCATTGCCTGAAGCGCAGTGGCTGCGATGGCGCCCCATGTTGCAGGTGGTGGATATGCCTTTGGGTCAGGTGCTGTATGAGTCTGGTACGACCATGCACCACGTTTACTTCCCCACCACCTCCATCGTCTCCATGCTGTATGTCACGCAAAGTGGTGCGTCGGCGGAGTTGGCAGTGGTTGGCAATGAAGGAATTGTGGGTATCTCTTTATTCATGGGCGGCGGCTCCACGCCCAGCCGCGCAGTAGTTCAAAGCGCAGGCGCTGGCTATAGGCTGGATGCTACGGTAATGAAAATGGAATTTGACAGAGCAGGTCCGGTGCTCCATTTATTGCTTCGCTACGCTCAGGCATTGATTACGCAGATGACACAGACTGCCGTTTGCAATCGCCATCACTCGCTAGACCAACAGCTATGCCGCTGGCTCCTGCTCAGTATGGATCGGTTGCAGGGCAGTGAGCTCGTGATGACCCAGGAACTGATCGCCAACATGCTTGGCGTGCGGCGTGAAGGCGTCACAGAAGGCGCCTTGAAACTGCAAAAAATAGGCCTGATCAGCTATGCGCGGGGACGCATTACGGTGCTGGACCGCCACGGCCTGGAGAAACGCAGTTGTGAGTGCTACGCCCTAGTTAAAAAGGAATATGACAGACTCCTGCCGGATAAAGTTGCCGTCTAACGATTCAGGCTGATCGTCCCGCACTCGGGTCAGGCCCTGGGCTCGCCAAGCCGATTCACAATGACAGTGGCACCCGGAGGAACAGCCGTTTGAATGCGGTGCTCGATACCTCGGAAGGTATAAGTAACGTCCCAATACTGTGGAACGGCTCTGCTTGGCTCAGTAGTGCATCTCTCGACGTCTCGCGTACTGGGTTGCCGATTGTTGACGCGACCAGTGTTGGAACCCACTACCGCGCCAGCCACCGCCCCACCCGCAGTGGCGATATCCTGTCCATGCCCACCGCCTATTTGGTGGCCTAATACGCCACCTATCAGCGCGCCCACTATGGCAGCAGGAACATTGCTGTCACCGCGCTCCTGAATGGCTTGCTCACGCTCAATCCAGCATCTGCGTTCAGGGGGTCCTACTACCGCGCGCACAGATGTCACGTAGGCTTCAAAAAGTCGCTCGTTTTTACGGCGATGATTATCGTAAATCGGCTCCGTGGGTGGGGCATAGCGGTCATTATTGATGGCACTATTGCGATTCACCTCGCGCACGGATGAGACCCTGTCGTTCAAACCCATCGCTGACAGTGACGGATAACGTCCGGGCCGTAGTACAGCGCACCTACCGGTGTACCGAGCATCTTCGCAGACCTCCCAAAGATCACGCAATACGACTACAGAAGACGCTCGATCATTGAACCCGTAATCCTGCAGATTCCTCACTTGTCGATCAGCATTGAAGCTTCGGCCTGTGTAGCCTTCATTTTCATAAAATATGACTTGGGCCACCGTGTGCGCACTCATTGCGATTGCGGCTACCGCAACTAGTCTTCTAAAATTTATATTCATATCTATTTCCCAATTTATTGATGCATGCGAGCCTAGCTGAGGGGCACCATCCAAGATGCCTCACAGTGTGTTTAACGTATCACCTCATCTTGGTTAGGTTAAGTTATTGTCTGAGGTTTGTCTGTGCGTTGACGCACAGTCAAACACGGCAGACTCTAGTAGAGTGGGCCACCGATCACAGTGCATTCGACAGCGGAACATTTCGAACTCACCCCTTTTGACCAAGGGAAACTACAAGTATCGGAAAGCCACCATGCCCCCTGCCGTCAATCATCTTATTGAATCACTCCCGCGTAAAGATCGCGCTCAGTTACTGACGGCTTGCCAGCCAGTTGAATTGACATTGGCACAGGTGCTCTATGAGCGTAGCAAGACCGCTGCTTACGTGTACTTTCCTACCGACGGATTCATTTCACTCATAGCCATGGTGGATGGCAGCCCAGGTGTCGAGGTTGGCATGGTGGGTCGTGAAGGCATGTTGGGTGCGCAGCTAGCTTTAGGCGTAACCACAACCCCTTTGCATGCCATCGTGCAGGGTGCGGGCACAGCATTGCGCATGAGCGGGCGCGCGTTCGCTATTGAACTTAGGGGCAGCCCGGCCCTGCAACGCGTCCTTAACCGTTACGTTTATGTATTGATGGCCCAGCTAGCCGAGTCCGCAGCTTGCCTGCGTTTTCACCAAATCGGCCCACGGCTTGCGCGATGGCTACTCATGAGTCAGGACAGGGCCCAGTCTGACACGTTCCATGTGACCCAAGAATTTTTGGCGTACATGCTGGGCGTGCGGAGAGTCGGAATTACAGCAGCTGCAGGCGATTTGCAACGCACCGGGCTCATAGGCTACACGCGTGGCGAGCTGACCGTACTGCACCGTGGTGGCCTTGAGGCAGCCGCATGCAGCTGCTACAAGAGCGACCAAAAAGTGTATCTCGATGTACTGGGCTGAAGTGGCGTGTCCAGCCCACTTTGGATGGCCTTTTCAGATGCACCTCTGACACACTAGAGTATCGCAGGAGCAGCTATTGTTTTAAAAGTCGATGCAGCGTGCAGATGCCTCAACACGGCGCTTGGTCCTGGCGGCTTTATTTTTTTGCACGCATTGGTTTTTTGACCCATGCTGAACTGGCGTTGTCCCACATGTGTGTGCGCATAAACTGCATCGTTTCCATTTTGCGCACTTCGGGTGACACGGTACTCATATTGCGCGGTGTCTCAACCATCGGGGTGAAATCGTCATTCGCCTCGTCCCAGCGGTTGGTACTCAAAAACTTGTCGCGGGCCATTTTGACATCGGCACGAGAGTATTCGCTTTTGAAGGGTAGATTGGGTGTCCACTCGCTGTTGGTATCGTCATACTTGTGGGTTTTTAGAAACTCGTCTCGTTCCATCCGAACCTCCGCGCGTGTGGCGGATGCCGCTGGTTTGCCCGTGGTTTGGGCATACACCGTTGAAGAGATGGCGATCAGCACCGCGCTGACAATGAGACTGGTAGAGTAAGTGAGTTTGGTCATAAAATTTCCTGTGTGACATTAAAAAAATTGAAAGAAGCACAAGCTTATATGTATGCGTGGCGTTTGTCTGTGCGATGGCGCACGCTAGCGGGAGGCATATGTATCAGCTCTTCCCAACGCTTCATAAAAACAAATCATTCAAATAGGAACGCCCAATTTATTTGGCATCGGCTATCGATTTTGCTGGGTTATTGCGAACACCCATTTGATATCCATCAAATGGAAAGCATGTTTCTGGCGTTAGTCTTGCCCTCGCTGCACACAATGCCGGCTACAGCAGGCCAGAACGAGCCGCAGCAGCATGGATGCCGTTAGCCCACTGCGCACCTGATCAAGTTGCCGTGCGGGACGGCAGAGAACGGTGAGACAGTGCCGCCGCCGAAGAAGTCAGACTGGCTGCGATCAAAGCGCGCCACCACGTAGCGCATTCGTTACCGCAGGCCGTGGTGGCGGGTTTTACCGTCCATCCCAAGGCACAACGCCCTGGCGCTTTGGAGTTGATTGTGCAGCATAGCTTTCGATTTTCAGTCGCTAGCCTGGAACCTGGGTGCCGCCCAATGGTTTGCTATCAAAGGGGTCGGCCTTGACTGATCCTTTCCAGTGAAAATGTACATCCGTCTTGCTGGAGCGTCCGATAGTGACATTGCGCGTTTGAGACTGGCCATCGTGTACCGCAGTCACCCGATATGCCCCAGGGGGGAGTTGGACATAAGTCAATGGCCCTGCACTATCGAGTTGCAGCATCGTCGCGTTGCTCCTATCGGTAATTTGCAAATTGACCCCTGCAACAAACTCATTGGCCTTGAGTTGTGAAAACATGATGCGCATTGGCCAATTCCTGGCTATGGATTGCATGTAGCGGGTTTGGCCATCACCGATACCCCCATCCACATATTTAGCCGCCTGCCCTTGCTGCTCTTCGACGACCGCACTCTGAGCGCTTGCGGAGCCATAGGATGCACACAACAGTGATCCACACACTGATGCCAGTACAAACATTTTCTTTGTCAACATAGATAGCCTTTCGGTAATTTCACAACACACCGGTGTTGCTTACCAAGAAGGTATCGCATGTCGAGAGGACCGTCTGTGCGTTATCCAACCTAGCTGCCCGGCATTGAGGCATCTACGGTCTTTGTACGCAGTCTGAATACAACGGTTACCTATTGCCCGTAAATATCGCAGCGAGTGAGCGGTAGCAACGGACTAGCGCCGCTTTTCGAGGCCAGTATCTGATAGATACCCGTGCCCCCCTCTTCGAACTCTAAAGCACAGGCCGCCATGTACAGCCGCCACACACGGTAAGTGGTTTCATCTACTTCGTGCAACGCGGCCTCCCGGTTGGCCTCCAAGCCGCGCACCCAATGTCGCAGTGTCATGGCGTAGTGCCTACGCAGTGCCTCCACATCCTGGATTTCAAACCCAGCGCGCTCCATGCCCAGCTGGATATTGCTCACACAGTCGAATTCACCATCCGGAAATACATACCTGTTGATAAACTCCGTCGCCACCGTTTGATTCCAGCCCTCTTCATCATGCGTAATTCCATGGTTTAGAAATAGGCCGTCTGGGCACAGTACGCGCTGCACAGTGGCAAGGTAACCCTGCATATTACGCAAGCCAACATGCTCAAACATACCTATGCTGGAAATTTTTTCATATACTGCCTCGCCCTGCAGGTCACGATAGTCTCTAAGCTCTACCGTCACCAAGTCTTGCAAACCCTCCGCAATAATGCGCCGCTGGGCGTAGCCCAGCTGCTGCTGGCTTAAGGTGATTCCGTGCGCCCGCACCCCGTAGTGTTTAGCCGCCCAGCACACCATAGCGCCCCACCCGCAGCCGATGTCCAACAAACGCTCACCAGGTTTGAGGCGCAGCTTTCGGCAAATATGGTCTAGCTTGTTACGCTGCGCTTGGTCTAGTGAGTCGTGGCTGGAGGCGAAATAGGCGCACGAGTACACCATTTCTGCGCCCAACCACAGGCCATAAAAAGCATTGGATACATCGTAGTGAAACGCAATCGCAGCCTGATCAGACTGGCGCGAATGTTGGTGCGAGAAACTGCGTGCAATTCGCCTTGCCATCGTGGTCGCAGGCATCTGCTCAATGCCCACATGGGAGGGCAATCGCCACGCATCCAATAGCAACGCCAATTTGTCCCGCCAAGGCAGTGAAATAGATTCGAAGTGCGTTTTGAGCGCCAAAGCACTGTACAAATCGCCCTCCAAGTCCAGTTGCCCGCGAAAATAGGCATCAGCCAACACCACGGGGCTGCGTGCCGTTATCAACTTGCGCAATAACAATGGATCCCGCAGCACCAAGGTAAAGGTTGGAATGCCCACGCCCAAAATGTGCAACTTGTCATTCCAGAGTCGAAGTGCCGCACTGCCACTAAAACCGTGCAGCAAACGCCTCACAATTCGCACCGCGGCGTCCGCATGGACCGTGGAGGCATCTCGCGGTGCGTTGACTGACGTGACTAACGACATAGAAACCTCCTTCGCACATCCATGATGGAATTGGGGTACTGCATAGTCATGTCGACTTTGAGTATGTGAGATCGAGCGGCCACAACGTCATGTCACTTTTTCTATGCCGTGCAATATTTGCAACTTATCCAGCAGCGCGTTGGCAGCAGGCTTTGACGACGCTGGATTTTGCCCGGTGATCAGCAGGCCATCGGTCACCACGTAGGGCTGCCAATCCGCACTTTTGGAGTAAAGCCCCCCGCTATGTTTTAGCATGTCTTCCACAAGGAATGGGACGACCTTGGTGAGTCCGACCGCATCCTCCTCGGTATTGGTAAACCCGGTGACCGCCTTACCGCTTACCGCGAGCTGGCCATTAGGCAGTTTGACATGGCGCAACACACCCGGCGCATGGCATACGGCCGCAACCGGTTTGCCCATTGCCAGCATAGACTCAATTAATTTTATCGAGTAGGCGTTCTCGGCCAAATCCCATAACGGTCCATGCCCACCCGGATAAAACACCGCATCAAAGAAGCTCGCCGCAACGTCTCCGAGCTTGATCGTGCTGGCCAGCTGGGCCTGGGCAGCGGGATCTGATTTGAATCTCCGCGTAGCATCAGTCTGCGCGGCTGGCGCATCGCTGCTCGGATCTAGCGGCGGTTGACCGCCTAAGGGCGACGCCAATGTCACATCGGCCCCAGCATCTCTAAAGTGATAGTAGGGCGCAGCGAATTCTTCCAACCAAAATCCGGTTTTTTTGCCCGTAGCGCCAAGCTTATCGTGGGATGTGAGAACCATGAGTACCTTCATATTTGCTCCCTTCAGCGCTTCGCCAAATCGGCATGCTTCTCGACCCACGCTACGTAAGTGTCCATCCAGCGTTGCAAAAACACCTTGCTGTCATCGCTGACATTGCCTTGGTGGTCAAAGAAACCCTCTTTCGCATGAATGAACACTTCCGCTTGGCCCAGCGTAGGAGCATCAAGGTAAGCCAAAACATTGCGCAAATGTTGTTGGGCCATGCAAGTTCCGGTTGCAGCCACCGAGGCGCCCAACACTCCGGCGGGTTTGCCCGCCCATACACTTTGACCGTAGGGACGTGAGGCATGGTCAATCGCGTTTTTCAGTACCCCTGGCATAGATCTGTTGTACTCTGGGGTTACAAATAACAGACCCGAAGACTGCCTAATTTCATTTTTTAGATGCTTCACCGATTCAGCGGGATTGTCATCATGGTCTTGGTTATAAAGCGGCAAATACTCAATGACCACACGATTGAAGCTGAAGTTTTGCGGACCCAGCGCTGCCACAGCGTTAGCCAGTTTGCTATTGAGGGAGTGCGCCCGCAGGCTGCCTACAATGACCGCGATAGAGTATTGCGACATACATATTTCCAATCAAACAGGGTGAAAAGTAGCCAAGCCATCAGCCTACATGCCAGGCAAACGTCCGTCTGTGCGTTAGATAACTTAGTATCGTTTGGTAACGACTTAGTCACTGCTACAGTAGATCGACCTGGCGGGCATCCGCGCCTTGAGCGAGTGCACCTGGCGCTCCAAAACATCAATGCGATGAAGATTGCCCAGCACAATAGCCACCGTAAATATGTCCAAATCAAAATCCACCTGCAGCTTACGAACTGCACGTAATGGTGTCACCCATCCTGGGCTAAAGACCCGCTTGGACTGCGCCAAGTCCAATGGCACAAGCGCGCAGTATTCCACCAGTTCATCCAGGTCAACTTCACTCATGCCACAACTATCGGCCAACTCTGATAAGAGAACAGGGTGGCAATGGTCTGCACAAGTCCATTCAACTGCTGTGGTCGCCATTTGAATTCTCCATTCTAAAAAACGAGAGAAATTTTGGCTC
>JAYVDN010000737.1:0-2524 GCA_043749385.1 Polaromonas sp. | reverse complement strand
CCGCTAAAGAACCAATTTTCCGTTTATTGCACCAAGTGCTATAGCTGCATACAATTTGACCATGACGAAGAAAGCATCAACTCAAGGGCACGACATTTTTGACGAAATGCTGGAGATGGCGCAGGCGCTAGAGGGGCATGCGTTGATTTCCAAGCAGGACATGGCCAAGATGAAGCTCATTTGTCAGAGCCCGCCTGAATACACATCTGAAAACGTGATGTCTATTCGTGTGAAAAAGGCCAAAGTCAGTCAATCGGTTTTTGCCTCCATGTTGAACGTCAGCGTTTCTGCGGTTCAAAAATGGGAGTCACCTAGCTCCGGCAAACACCCTAGCGGTGCGGCAGCCAAGCTTTTGCAATTGATTGATAAGCGCGGGCTGGAAGCGATTGTCGCTTGATGGGCATAGCCGTGTAGTGCAAAAAATAGCTATGAATTAAGTAGCTGCTCCCGCAATATTCCATTGGGCTAACCGCCGAAAGTTCGTTAAACTCCGGCTGTGCTGTACCTCGTTTTAAACCTGCTGTGCCACATAGTGCATCTGGCCTTCATCCTGTTTATGGTGCTGGGCTGGATGTTTGCGCCACTGCAAGCCGCGCACTTGGGCTTGGTGCTGGGCATGTTGGGCTGCTGGTTTGTACTAGGCCGCTGGTTAGGCCCGGGCTACTGCCCCATTACCGACGCGCATTGGCGCATCAAAGCCGCGCTAGGCCCCGGCCCCCCGCAAGGCAGCTATATCCAGTACGTGCTAGCCAAGCTAGGCTACACGCCCAACCCCGCCAAGCTAGACCAAGCCGTAGGCCTGGGCGCCATCGGCATCGCGCTGCTGTCTGTCGCGGGCAACGTGCCGCGCTTGCTGGGCTGGTTTAGCTAAAGCTGGCGATGCCGGTGCACATACTGGTGCAGCGACACGCTCCATATTTAATAGCTGCTCCCGCTATATTCCATTGGGCTAACAGCCTAAAGCACTGTCAACGTAGGCGTCAGCAGCTCAAACTGTACGCGCGAGCGTTCAAACGCGTTGCAGCGTTGCATGGTGGTAATTACCTGGTCAATGTTTTGGTAATCAAAAGCCGCCGTCCACGCTTGAATTTTCTGCATAGCGGCGATAAATGGCAGCGGGTCATGCGCGCGCGTGAGCACCCGCAGGCAGTCTAGGTACTCTTCCCTGAACAGCGTGGGGATGATGATGCGGCAGGCCCCCACTGCTGTCAGCTCGGCGTTCATCACCAGGCGCGCCAGCCGCCCGTTGCCATCTGCAAACGGGTGCACTTCGGCCACCAAAAACATCGCCAGCAAAGCGCGCGCTGTGCCTGCGGGCACCGACGGCAAAATTTTTGACCCCTCCACCAGCGTGCCCCGCACCAGCACGGGGCTCACAAACTCGGTGTTGCCTGCACGGTTAGCCTTAACCTTGAACTCGCCGGGGCTCACCTCTGGCCGCTGGGCCATTTGGTCTGCGTGGCGGGCGCGCAGCTGCGCCAGCACCGGCTCGCCCGCTGCCAGCGTCTGCATGGCCCACGCGGGGCTAACCGCCTGGCGCAGCACACCCATAATGTCGTGCGAATCTTTAGGCCGGTCGGCTATCGGTTTGCCATCGAGCGCGAAGCTGCGCGCCTCTTGCACGTCAAACTCTGTGCCCTCAATAAAGTTGGAAAAATACGACTCTAAAAAAGCAAAATGCGTGCGCGCCTGCGCGCCTTGCGCCACCTCTGCGGGCTGGCGCAATGGCTTAGAGCGCAGCGCCGCAGCCAGCGACTCCAGCAGCGCCAGCCGCTCTGCGTCATAAGGTATGCGTGCAGTGCGCGCCTTGCCTGCCGCCGTTGTGAGCTGCGAGGCACGGGTACGCAAAATGCTGCCCACCAAGGCATCTAGTTGCGCATATTCTTTGGCAAACCCCAGCGTGGGTGCCAGCGCACGGGCGGCCTCGCGCAGGCGCTGTAGCGCGTCTTCGCCGCGCGTGTCGCATATGCTTAACAGGCGCGCCTCTACAGCCTCTTTGCCTACCGACTTTTTAGCCAGCCCGCGGCTTTGCGCCAAGTTCTCCAGCAGCAGGCGCGGCTCCGACGGAAAATACAAGTTGCGGCCCTGCATGGGCATGTCCCCCGCCTGCGCAGCCGCCCCCTTATGCACCGCCACCGTCAGCCCTGGCAGTGCCACCGTGCGGTTGTAGGTGCCGCTAAGGTACAGCACACCATCGTCAGGCAGCCCGCCGTTAAACGCGCTGCGGTAGCCCAGCACCGCCCCCGGCAGCAGGGCGGCCAGCACCCGCACCCGCTCGCGCGCAATCAGCGCAGGCCACTGCGCAGCAGGCGCGCTAGTGGCCACGCCCTTGGCCATCAACACCAAAGTACCCGCCTGCAGCCTGCGCTGCACCGCCCGCGTCTGGGCACTGCCAAGCTCGGCGTACAGCAGCAAAGCATCTTCCTGCAGGGCAGTCGCGGTTTTGGGGTTTAACTTGGGATCCATCACAATATGTCGTATTAATGAATATTATTATTTCATATTTGTCGTGTTTATGTGTATT
>JAYVDN010000736.1:0-6526 GCA_043749385.1 Polaromonas sp. | reverse complement strand
GCGTTGGCGTTGGCGTTGGCGTTGGCGTTGGCGTTGGCGTTGGCGTTGGCGTTGGCGTTGGCGTTGGCGTTACTGCGGCTGGCGTGGTGGCGCTGGGCGCTGGCGCGGCATCGCCGCCGCCGCCGCACGCGGTGAGCATGGCTACAGTGCCCACCAGCAGCGCAACGGCTTTAAGTGGACGGAAAGTGTGGTGTTTCATACGGACTCCTTGAATAAAAAAAGTAAATGCCCAAACACCCGTTGGGGCTGTTGTGGTGAGTCCATCGTAGTTTTTATGGCGGTTTTTCAACAGATGCTTTTTGACATCTATCTTTAGGTATAGAAGCACTTGGGCGCCGGACTGGCCCAGTACAAAAAGCCAAGCCCACCGTGGCAGGGGGTGGGTGCGCTAAGGCTGCCCGTGTGAGCACGTCTCGCAGAGATGGTCACCAAGCGGGCATGGGCGGGCAGGATCAGCAAAAAAATGCCTGCTTGCCAGTTGGCACGTGCTACATATACAGTAGCTGCTACCGCATCATTTTAAAGGGCTGCAACCCGATAGGTATATAAAAAATGCCTCTCAAGAGCCGTTTTTAATGCTTTTTTTGGCTGCTCAGGCTGTTTGCACCATTTTGAAATTCCTTAAATTATGCGAATTTGTATACCTGATTAAATTTATCTCCATTCAGGCGTTAGTTGGTGAATTAATTAACGAATTTTGAGATTTTTACGGAAAAATTTTAGAAAAATTATGCGTATGTACCAAATTCGCACAATTTAAGGAGTGAGCGGCAGCTTGCGGCGGCTTACCCAATCATTCCAAACCTGAAAATAGGCTTTTTTTGAACTTTTTTAAGGTACTAATCAAGCTGTAGCCTTTTACTTAGGCCCCAGCGGCACGGGCCTGGACGTGGTGCACGCCGCCCGCGCGCAGCACACCAGCGCGCTGCCAGCCGTGCTGCTGACAGGCGATACAGCAGTCACAGACCTGGGCTCCATCCAGCAGCTCAACCACATCACCCTGCTGCACAAAGCCGCAAGCTGTAGCCGATAATCTCGCAATAGGATGGCTTTCGTCAAGCTGTTATCTGTTGCTCGTATTCTTGGCAAGCGCATCAGGTGATAATCTATAGCGGTAGCAAAGGAGCAAGTTATGCAGGTTTCCAGCCAATCATTGAAATCGAAAAAATCCGCGCAAACTGATGCGCAGGGGTGGACGGTGGACGGCATCGGCACAGAGTCTTCTTTGCCCGATCAAGCCGCAGCGCGAAAGGCTTGGGATGCCTTTCATGCTAAATATCCCGTGCGTAGCTTGCGCAAGGGAGAGAAAAGCCCATTGCAGCTTCTAAAAGCAGCGCGTGATAGTCGTTGATGCATCGGTAGCGCTCGCTTGGGCGCTACATGAGCACCGACTCGCCTATAGCTACCCATGTGCGTTTCGCGGTGCGGCACCACACACAGGGTTTTGATGCGGTCTATCTTGGCCTGGCAATTACCATGGGTGCAAAAATAGCGTCCCTGGACAAAGGCTTGGTTGCGGCAGCTAAACGTGCGGGCGTACAGATTGCGTAGGCCGTGACCAAAACAACTGGAACAGTCAACTGGGTATCTGCATATCAAACTAGGAACGCTACATATACAGTAGCTGCTCCCGCATCATTCTAAAGGGCTGCAACCCGATAGGTATATAAAAAATGCCTCTCAACAGACTTTTTTAATGCTTTTTTTGGCTGCTCAGGCTGTTTGCACCATTTTGAAATTCCTTAAATTATGCGAATTTGTGTACCTGATTAAATTCATCTCCATTGAGGCGTTAATTAGTGAATTAATTAACGAATTTTGAGCTTTTTACGGAAAAATTTTAGAAAAATTATGCGTATGTACCAAATTCGCATAATTTAAGGAGTGAGCGTCACCTTGCGGCGGCTTACCCAATCATTCCAAACCTGAAAATAGGTTTTTTTTGAACTTTTTTAAGGTGCTAATCAAGCTGTAGCCTTTTAGAATGATGCGGGAGCAGCTCCTGTATATATAGCATGTACAAGTTGGGTCGCAAACTATTTTAGGGTCTGTGTGGGTCTGCGGTGTGGGTGGATGGCGCGCTAGGCAATGCGAGCGTGGTGTGCGGCGTGTGGTGAGCCCGGTGGTGAGCCCGGTGGTGCACTCGGTGGTGAGCTGGGTGGCATGGCGGTTGGCACAGGCGCGGCCAATGTTAGCTTGAGCCAAAAGGTGCTGCCCCGCCCGGGCGCGGAGCGCAGGCCCAGCGGGGTGTGGGTGAGGTCGGCCAAGCGTTTGACGATGGACAGGCCCAGGCCCAGCCCGGCCTTGTCGCTGCGCTCGTGATTGCCGAGCTGCGCAAACTCTTGAAAGATAACGGTTTGGTCTGCCAGGCTGATGCCTAGGCCGCTGTCGCGCACCTCTAGCTGGCTGCGGGCGGCCCGCCAGCCTACCCACACGCCGCCGCGCGGGGTGTATTTGAGGGCGTTGTGCACCAAGTTGGACACCATGCGCTCCAAGAGCTGGGGGTCGTGCTGCACGCAGGCCTGGGTGGGCGCAAAGCGCAACCACAGGCCACGCGCTGCGGCCAGAGAGCCAAACTGGGCGTCAAGCTTGTCAAACAGCGCTTGCACCGGGATAGGCTCAAGCTGCGCTGTGATGGTGCCTGAGTCGATGCGCGAGATGTCCAGCACACCGTCAAACAGCTTGTGGATGGTTTGCAAGTTAAGGTCAATTTTGGCCAGGGTGTGGTGGTCGGCCTGGCTGGCCTGGGCGGACTTTTGAAAGCTCTGGAACAGCAGGGCCATGGCCTGCAATGGCTGGCGCGCGTCGTGGCTGGCGGCGGTAAAAAAACGGGTCTTGGCGGCGTTGGCAGCATCGGCACGGTCGCGCTCACGCTGGAGCTCTTGAGCCAAATTCTCCAGCTGAAAACGCTGCGTGATTTGCAGTTGCACCATGTCGGCATACTGGCGGCCATAAAGATACAAGGCAATGGTGTTGATGACAAAGTAGCCCGCGATACCCACTAGCTGGGCCTGTCCGCTGGTGGCAAATTCCAGCGTAAGCGGGGCCAGCATGCACACCGACTGCCACCGGGTAAGTGGTGCGTAGGGTGCGTTTTTCATGAACGAGACGTACATGTACATGATCACGCCCAGCACGATGATGAGCACCGAGCCTGGCTGCATGCGAAACATCCACCACGAGCCCAGGCCCACCAGCAGGTAGTCTGCGTAGCGGCTGATCAGCAGGCGGTGCAGGTAGCGCCAGGTGGCCTCGGGGCTGGCTTGCACCGCAGCGCTCTGCGCTCGGTGCACAGCATACAAGCCCACATACACCAGGCTGTTGACCCACCAGCAGGCCAATGCCACGCCCAGCACCCCGCTTTGCGGCCCCGAGCGAAACTGCCACCACACCACCGCTGTGGCCAAGCTGATGACGATGGGGCTGACCAGCACACCGCGCAGCAAAGTGGCTACGACTTCGGCGTGCAGGCGCGGGTTGTCGATCAGGCTGGGGGCAGTGGCCACGGTTGGCAAAGGAATGCGTGGACGAGGACTACAGCATCCAGCTTTGCGACTTGACAATAGCCTCTGCTCGGCTGCTGGCCCCCATCACGGTGTACAGCGCATGCAAATGGGTTTTGACGGTACCCAGGCCAATCCCCATGTGGGAGGCAATCACTTTGCTGGGCTTGCCTTGGTGCAACAGCTTCAAAATGTCGCGCTGGCGGCCAGTGAGCATGGCGCTGCCGCCGGGCTCTGGTGGGGCGGTAAGGTCGCTGTGGGCAAACAGGGCCATCGGGCGCGAGGCGGAGGCCGCAGCCCCATGGTGCGCATGCGGGCGTGGCTGCTCTAGCGCCAGGCGCAGGCAGCTTAAAAACTCTTGTGATCCAGCGGCTTTATTGACCACGGCACACACGCCTGCAGCGCTCAGCCGCTCTAGCAGGCTGGGGTCGTCCAGGGCGGTACACACCAGCACAGGGCTGCCAGCAGCGCGCAGGGTGATCTCTGCCACGCTGTCGGCCTCGCGCATACCGGGCATGCGCAGGTCCAACACCACGGCGTCATGGGCCGCAGCTCGGGCACCCAAGGCGGCAATGACACCGGCGTAGTCGCAGGCAAACTGGCAGACGGAACCGGGCCACTCGGTGGCCACCATCAGCGCAATGCCTTCGCGCATCATGGCGTGGTCGTCGGCCACCAAAATAGTTTTCAAAGCCACATCGTATGTCCCTTGTGTTTGGTTGTTCAACTATAAGTAAAACGATTGAGCAGAGGTTTTTATGAGTACTTTAAAATTACCACTGTCCAATACTAGGCAAGGCAAGCCTGCTCAACAAGGTGAAATTGGTCACTTTTTAAGGCAGACCATACGCCCTCCGTGCGTCGCGGCGCATGGCGTCAGCCCGCCAGCGCGTCAGTGCACCTACCGTGTGTGCAAGCTGCCCAAAGCGTCCAACAAAGCTTGCGGGTTGACAGGTTTAATAAGTAAGAGCAGGCCGTTTTTTTGCGCCACTTCTTTGGTGTCGTGTCCCGTTTCCCCGGTCATCAGCAAAGAAGGTACCTGTAGGTGCTGCAAGCGTATCGCCAAGTCCAAGCCCGAAACCCTGCCAGGCAGCCGTACGTCGCACACGGCCATGCAAGTTTGCGGCACCAGTTTCATGGCATCAGCAGCATGGGTAGCGTGCACCGCAGGCAATTGCAGGTCGGCCAGCAATTGCATGATGGCTTGTGCCACCAGTGGGTCGTCCTCCACCACCAAGATGCTTTTGCCGCTGGCTTGAATCGCCTGGCTTAGCGCGGCAGGCACAGTGAGCGCGGCTTGGGGTACCAGGTTGGCGATTTGGTTTTGCGACGCCTTGCTGGTGTTAAGCAAATCTATCGCAGGCCCTTGTGCTTTGGGCAGGCGAACCCACAGGCAGGTGCCAGCGCCCGTTGCCGACCGCAGCTGCATCTGGCCATGCATGAGCGACGTAAAACGCTGGGCAATGGCCAAGCCCAAGCCTAAGCCCTGGGTACGGTCTCGCTCGGGGTTGTCAATCTGCACAAACTCCTCAAACACTTTGGCCTGCATGGCCAGCGCAATGCCGGGGCCGCTGTCGCGCACCTGTATGCACCAATCGGCACCCACCGATCGCACGGCTATCACGATGCGTGCGTCTTCTGGCGAGAATTTAACCGCGTTGTCCAGCAAATTGGACAACACTCTTTTGAGCATGAGCATGTCGGCAAGTACATAGCGCTGGGGTGCTACCAAGGCCAGAATGCGGATGGACTTTTTTTCTGCCGCAGCGCTGTGCTGCACCACCAGAGCGGTGATCAAGGGCGCCAGCTCTACAGCGTGTAGCTCGGCCTGTACTTTTCCGGCGTCCATTTGCGTCAGGTCCAGCACATGCGAGAGCAGATCGTCCAGCGCGTGCCAGGACTGGTAAATGCCTTCCACCGCTTTTTGGGTGCGCTCGTCTTTGATGCCTGCCAGCAAGGGGGCCAGGTACAGCCCAATGGCATGTACCGGTTGGCGCAGATCATGGCTGACGGCGGCAAAAAAACGGGCTTTGGCCAAGCCTACAGCGGCCACCACATCGGCTGCATCTTCTGCGCGTTTTCGCAGCGCTGCCTGCTCTATCAAGGCGGCCTGCTGCTGGCGGCCATAGACCGCCAGCAACAACGTGATCATGAAGCCGCCCACGCCTTGCAAAGTATTGACCCACCCGCCCTCCCACAAAAAGCGCATCGCCATGGGCAATATTGCCAGGGCCGTACCCGCTGCGCCCAGCAAGTTGTCGCCTGTATGCTGCAAAATGCACAGCGCACCGATGCACACCAAGCAGACGTTGAGCACGCCTACCATGCCCGGGTTGTCCGGCACATACAAAAAATAAGCTGCCGAGCCTTGGCATGCCAGATTGATCCAGAACAACACCCGGCCTATCCACATGCGCTTGGCAACCGGCATGTCCATGGAGCGTAGCCTGGAGAAACCCCAGGTATGCAGCGCGCCTGAAATCGAGACCAACGCCAACCACGTCAACGGCATCCACAGGGGCAAAAAGGGGAAAAACAAGCCCGCCACGAGCAGCTCGCCCGCCTTGCGCACGGCCAGCACGCTCCAGCTGGCGCCTATGTCTTGGGACACGCTGAGCGGGTCGGCGCGGGCAGCCGCAACTGCTGGGCCTGGGGCCACACCTGGCTGTGCCAGAGCCATGGTTTCGTTAAAGGGGAGATGGCTCATCAAAACTTGCTGCCTGGGTGCGATTGGTCACTTTCAGCGCTTTGAAAATTTCGCTCATATAGTTTTTCACCGTGCCTTCGCTCAGGCCTAGCTCATGGGCAATTACTTTATTGCTTTTGCCGCTGCGCAGCAAATTGCGTACCGCCTCCAGGCGAGGTGGCAATCCGTCTTGTAGCGGCGCAGGCGCTTCGAGTGCGTCCGTTACTTCACCGATTTTTTGGCGGGCCATGGCCGCTTGCATGGCCTTGAACATGCAGGCTGAGCTGCCGTTCTTGGGCACAAAGGCATACACGGTGGGCAATGCCAGCGCCCGGCG
>JAYVDN010000735.1:0-3503 GCA_043749385.1 Polaromonas sp. | reverse complement strand
TCGCTGACCATCCGGGATATGTCGGAGCTGAAAGAACGCATCACGCTACTCCAAGAAGAAATTGCCGCCCAAGTGAGCGAGCAAACCAACCAAAGTGTGTTCACGCTGGCCATGGTGACCGTGCTGGCCTTGCCGATCAACATCATGGCTGGTTTACTTGGCATGAACGTGGGCGGCATCCCACTGAGTAACCACCCTCATGGATTTGCCGTGATTGTGACCCTCATCCTCGCATTTACTGCGATGGCAGGGTGGTACGTGTACCGGCGCAAGTAGCCATTTCTACTGGTCTGTGTGCCCGAATCCAAGCATGTTTTTTGTGCTTCGCCCAAGAATGCTTCTGGCAAACTCCAAAAAGACAAAAGGGCTAGTAGCCGCTAAGCTACTAACCCTTACTGTAATTGGTCGGTGTGAAAGGATTCGAACCTTCGACCCCTTGCACCCCATGCAAGTGCGCTACCAGGCTGCGCCACACACCGAAGCCTCAAATTATAGCTTGATACGGTACGCTCTCTTAGCCTGGTACTGCCAATAGCTCGCGAATTTCAAACAACTCGCGGCGCAATTGCAATAAAGGCACATGAATGGAGTCGGGCTCGATGTCGGCCACGCTGTCAGAGAAATCGCTATCAAGCATGTCTTGCGGAAACTCTGAATCACTGCCCTCAATCACGTCGATGCCGTCCAGCATCACCTCGCCAGCTTTGCGGCGGTCGCGTTCGGTTTGGACCAAATCGTGCAGCTTGTTGCGTGCGCCGCTGATGGTAAAACCCTGGTCGTACAACAGGTCGCGGATACGGCGAATCATCAGCACTTCATGGTGCTGGTAATAGCGCCGGTTGCCGCGCCGCTTCATCGGTTTGAGCTGGGTAAACTCCTGCTCCCAATAGCGTAGCACGTGCGGCTTGACGTCACACAGCTCGCTGACCTCACCGATGGTGAAGTAGCGCTTAACAGGGATGGCGGGGAGGGATTTCTCCATTTAAATCAACGTTCTACAAGCAAGACCTCGAAATTTACTCCGATTTGAGGCAAGTTGCAAACTACTTTGACAATGCGCGCTAACTCTTTGAATTTGTTGTAATTTTGCGCTCAGAAAATTAGAGCGAACTTTGTAACATCTGTTGGTAAAAGACCGCGATAAGTATCCCAAAGCAGCGCAAAAAAGCTCTCCTGACATGGAGCTTAAATGCAATCAGATGCACCTCACACTTCAATTGCTGTAGAAGCGAGAGGCTAAGCTTAGCGTTGAATCTGCTCTTTGAGCTTATGGCTGGCATGGAAAGTCACCACGCGGCGTGCTTCGATAGGAATAGCTTCACCCGTGCGTGGGTTGCGTCCGGGGCGCGGGGCTTTGGTGCGGATTTGAAAGTTGCCAAAGCTGGAAATTTTCACGTCGGTGCCTTCGACCACGCTACCTGCAATCAGCTCAAAAAATGCGTCAATCATGTCTTTGGATTCGCGCTTGTTCAAACCAATTTGATCGAACAATAAATCTGCCAGCTGCGCCTTGGTGAGCGCGGGTGTTTCTAGACTCTCTACTGTAAATTCCATGGACAAGCTCCTATTTTTATAGCTGCTACCGCGATATTCTATTGGGCTGCAACCTTATTTTACTGAAGTATTTGCGGTGTACCGTATTTTTTAATGCATCAAGCCCGCAGTCGCGCGCCCAGGTCCTGCTGCAATTGTTTAAGCACCGCAGCCACGGCCTGCTCAATCTGCTCTTCTGTCAGTGTGGCTTCCAGACTGGCCAAGGTCAAACGCACAGCCAAGCTTTTCTCGCCCTGCTCCATGCCTACGCTATTGTCTTTGGGGCGGTACACATCAAACAGCAGCGCATCTTGCAGCAAGCCCTGCGTAGGCGCGGCGTGGACGGCCGCCATCAACGCAGCGTAGCCCACGCCCTCGCGCACGATGACGGCGATGTCGCGCTCTACGTCCTGGAACTTCGGTATCGGCTTGGCGGCGGGCAGGTCGCGCTGCGTAACAAAGGCCAGGTCTAGCTCGAACAAGATGGGCGCTTGCGGCAACTCGTAGCCCTGCTTCCAACGTGGGTGCAGCTCGCCGATCACGCCGATCTCTTGGCCGTTCAGCATCACCTTGGCGCAGCGGCCCGGATGCATGGCGGGGTGCTCGGCAGCGACGAAAGTGGCTTGCAGGGGGGCCAGCAGGCTTTCTACATCGCCCTTCACGTCGAAAAAGTCAGCTGCTGCATCCTTGGCGCTCCACTGGCGCTGCACAGCACCACCAAAGGCCAGGCCTGCAATACGTAGCGGCTGCTGGATGCCTGCCACCTGTGTGTCGCTGGTTTTGACCGAGGCATCGCGCATGAACACACGGCCCAGCTCGAAGATGCGCACGCGGTCGGCCTTGCGGTCCAGGTTGTGCTTCAAAATTTGCAGCAGACTACCTAGCAAGGACGAGCGCATCACGCTCAGTTGGCTGGCTATCGGGTTAAGCAGTTTGATCGGGTTGGTGTTGCCCGCCAGCTCGGTCTCCCAGCGCTCTTCGACAAAGCTGAAGTTGATGGTCTCTTGGTAGCCCAGGCCCGCCAAGGCGCGGCGTACCGCAAAGCGGCCACGCTGCGTCTCGCTGCGCGCTTGTGGCTCTACTGGAGCGATGGGGGCTGTGGTGGGCAGGTTGTTAAAGCCAATCAGGCGCACTACTTCTTCGATCAGGTCTTCTTCGATATTGATGTCGAAGCGGTAGGCCGGTGGGGTGACGGTGATCACCGCATCGTAAGGTGCGTTATGGCTCTTGCCCTGCTCTGCTTCGTTAGACTTTGCTTGCGTAGCAGGCAGACCCAAGCGCTTGAACGCGTCCAGGCACTGCGCTGCGGTCACGGGCATGCCGATCACCTTGCTAGCCCGCGCCACCCGCAGTTGCACGGGCGTGCGCACGGGCATGCTCGGCTGTTGGTCGTCAATGCTGCCAGCCTGGCCACCGCAGATGTCCAGCACCAGTTGGGTGATGCGCTCGATGTGCTCTACCGTTTCGCTAGGGTCTACGCCGCGCTCAAAGCGGTGGCCTGCGTCAGTGCTGAAGTTAAAGCGGCGCGAACGGCCTGCCACGGCTTCAGGCCACCAGAAGGCGGCTTCGATATAGATGTTTTGCGTGTCGTCGGTAACGGACGTGCTGTCGCCGCCCATGATGCCGGCCAGCGATTCGACGGCTTGGTTGTCGGCAATCACGCCCACCTTTTCGTCGAGAGTGATGGTGCTGCCGTTCAGCAGCTTGAGGCTCTCGCCTGCTTTGCCCCAGCGTACGTCCAAACCACCGTGGATTTTGTCCAGATCGAAGATGTGGGACGGACGGCCGTACTCGAACATCACGTAGTTGGAGATATCTACCAAGGCCGTCACACTGCGCTGGCCGCAACGTACGAGCCTGTCGACCATCCACTGTGGTGTTTTGGCTTGGGTGTTCACGCCTTTGACGATGCGGCCCGAGAAGCGGCCACACAGATCCGGGGCAGAAATTTTGACGGCCAGTTTGTCCGC
>JAYVDN010000734.1:0-13339 GCA_043749385.1 Polaromonas sp. | reverse complement strand
GCGCCCAGCGTGTTTATTGTGGGCGACCCCAAGCAAAGCATCTACCGCTTTCGCCGCGCTGAGCCGCAGGTGTTTGTGGCGGCCAGCGCCTTTGTGTGCGAGGCTATGCAAGGCGTGGTGCTCAGCTGCGACCATACGCGGCGCAACGCACGCGGCGTGCTGGCCGCCGTGAACGGCGTGATGCAAGCTGCGGCCGAGCAAGGCTACGAAGGCTACCGCTTGCACACCACCGAGTCTGGCGAGCATGGCCAAGTGCTGCGCCTGCCCCTGGTAGCGCGCGAAGAGGCAGACGCGCAAGACCTGTCCACAGAATGGCGCGACACCCTAACCACCCCGCGCGATGAGGCCGAGGAGCACATCCGCACCCGCGAATGCCAGCAGGCCGCCCAGTGGGTGGCACAGCACATTGCCCACGGCACGCCCGCTGGCGAGGTGATGGTGCTAGCCCGCAAACGCGACCGCTTGCAACGCATGCGGGACGCCCTGCAAACGCTGGGCATCGCATCGCAGATCAGCGAGAAAACGCAGCTCATGGAGCACTGCGAGGTGCAGGACGTGGTGGCCTTGGTCGATGCGATCGTCTCGCCCACCAACGACCTAGCCTTGGCCCGCGCGCTCAAGTCGCCTCTGTTTGGCGTAAGCGACGACCAGCTGGTAGCCATCGCCCAAGTGGCTAAAGCGCAGCGTTGCACCTGGTGGCAGGCACTATTAAAAGATGAGCTGCTCCCGCGATACTCTATTGGGCTAGAGCCTGATTCAGTTATAAATTCGCCTGAATTTTTGCCAATGCAAGCGCCTGCGTTCACAGAAATAGCCACTGCCCTGCAAGGCTACCAAACCCTGTTCTCCACCCTGCCGCCGCACGACGCGCTGGCGGCGGTGTACCAGCATGCCGATGTGTTGGTACGTTTTATGGCCGCAGCGCCGGCCTCGCAGCGCAGCACCGTGGCCGCCAATCTGCGAGCCCTGCTGGCCGCCGCGCTGGACGTAGACGGCGGTCGGTTTTTAACGCCCTACGCCTGGGTACGCGCCCTCAAATCGGGCAGCGTGCGCGCCCCGTCAGCTACTGCGCAAGCCTCTGAAAAAGACGGCAAGCAAAGCGCCGTGCAACTGCTCACCGTGCACGGTGCCAAAGGCCTCGAAGCCCACACCGTGCTCATGCTAGACGCCAACGCCCAAGCCGAAAAGTCTCGCAGTATGGACGTGCTGATCGACTGGCCCGCAGAACAGGCCGCGCCCACCACCTTCGCCTTCCTGGCCAGCGAGTCCGCCCCGCCTTCCTGTGTGAAAGACGCGCTAGAGCACGAGCAGATAGCCCGAGCCCGCGAAGAGACCAACGCTCTGTACGTCGCCATGACCCGCGCGCAGCACACCCTGGCTCTCTCGGCGCACGAGGTGCGCACACCCGACCCCACCAGCCCGTGGCAGCGCTTTGCGGTGTTGGGTGATGCGGTGGTCGACGCCTTGGGTCTGGACGATACGCAAGGCAGCGGAGCCCATGTCCCATTCCTCGCCAGCGCGCCTGCGCACGCAGTTGGGCAGGTTAAAAACACTGCCAAAACACCTCCAGAGCAGCATTTTTATATAAAGAAAATGCCTGCAGGGCAATGGAATATCGCGGGAGCAGCTATTAATAATATAGTGTCCACTATTCCTTCTCCCGTCGATCCAGCAGCCCACAGCGACGCAGACAGCGCCGCCTCCCGCATCGGCCAGGCCATGCACCGCCTGCTGGAGCTCTACGCCCCCGGCTACGACATGCAGCATGCCGCGCGCAGTGTGGGCGCGCAGTTTCAGCTCGACGCAGCGCAGTCTGCCCAGGCGCTGCAGTTGGCCCAGCGCATCACCCAAGGCGAGGCCGCATGGGTGTGGGACGACGCAGTGGTCGACTGGCAAGCCAATGAGCTAGAGCTGGTGCACGCAGGCGCGCTGCTGCGCCTGGACCGCGTGGTGCGCCACCGCGCCAGCCAAACATGGTGGGTGCTGGACTACAAATCTTCCACCGCACCAGAGCGGCAGCAGGCTTTGCTCGAACAATTGGGCCGGTATGCAGAGGCAGTGAGGGCCTCTACCCCGGGTGCAGTGGTACGGGCAGCGTTTATTACGGGTGAAGGTAACGTAGTCGAAACTTCATAACCCATCAGGCAGCCAGAACCTCACTGGCCAGCGTCCCACGAGAATATACACGCTATTATTTAAATAGCTTTTAACGCCATATTTCATTGGGCTACAGGCTGATTGACGCATTAAAACGGGTCTATGTGATGTGTAGTGGGCAGATCCTTCGTGGCAGCAAATGGGGGGCATAGAAGCAAATGGGGGTAGAAGCAAATGGGGTCAGATCAAAATTCAGGACAACCCTCTGGTCGGAGCGCGCAACGCCATAACGAAATTTTGCTCTGACCCCTTTTGCGTATTCTCCGGCGCGCGTCCCATCCTCTGTGCACGAAGAGTCCCTTGCACAGACCTCGCGGCTCGCACCAGAGCGTGTGCCATGGGCATGCGCCCCGGACGTCGGCCCCTTCGGGGGAGCATGTGCAGTACTCAAAATTGGGGTGTGGCTTGTGAGCTTTTGATTGAAGTGGTGTACCCAATTTTTCGTGCTTCCAGCCCGACGCCCTGATTGGGGCGCATACCCATGGCACACGCTCTGGCGCGAGTACCGGGGTGGTTTGCAGGCTGCCGTGACGGGCGGGGTTGGCGGGTGGCTTGGGAATATGGCTACTCAATAAAGCCTAGCTCTCCGTCTAATAAAATCAGTGGGTTACAGCGGTTTACGCTTCCAATCGAACATTTTTGAGGTAACTCAGCCGCCGCGTTCCTCTGGGCTGCCTTTCTGACCGCTGGCAGATCATTGGGGTCAAACCAGGCATTACGTAATTCCTAGCTGGTTCCGCAATATTCTCGGGGGCTACAGCCCGATAGACACCTAAAAAAACGGTTCCCACAGCACCGAATTTGCCGTTTTCAGCCGGTTTTCAAGCTTCCGGAGGCTTCGGACCCAAGAAGTAACTTGACCAAGTAGACGGAGTGTTTTTGGCCCCTTTTCTTGGGTACCATTGCAGCATGCGACAAATATTTTTAGACACCGAAACCACCGGGTTGTCCGCCACCGGCGGGGACCGCATTTTAGAGCTGGCCTGCGTCGAGCTGGTGAACCGCAAGCTCACCAAAAACAACAAGCATTTTTATGTCAACCCAGAGCGCGAGAGCCACGAAGAGGCGCTGCGCGTGCACGGCATTACCAGTGAATTTTTGGCGGACAAGCCCAAGTTTGCAGCGATAGCGGACGAGTTTTTGGAGTTCATTCAGGGTGCGGAAGTCATTATCCACAACGCGCCGTTCGACGTGGGTTTTTTGAACATGGAACTGTCTTTAGCAGGCAAACCCCTGTTCAAAGCGCATGTAGCCAAAGTCACTGACAGCCTGGCCATGGCCAAAGAACTGTACCCCGGCAAGCGCAACGGCCTGGACGCGCTGTGCGACCGCTTGGGCGTAGACAACTCGAGCCGCACCTTGCACGGCGCGCTGTTGGACGCCGAGCTGTTGGCCGACGTGTACATCAACCTCACGCGCGGGCAAGACGCGCTGCTGATCGACGCAGGCTCTAGCACTTCAGGCGGCAGTGCCAATGAAGTGCGTATAGATTTAACCGGGCTGGAGCTGATCGTGCTGACGGCCAATGACAGCGAGGCCACCGCGCACGAAGACGTGCTCAAGCAGATAGACAAAGCCAGCGGAGGCAAAACTGTATGGCGCGCTGTGCCTGCTGCTGTGTAAGTCTTTCGGCTTTTGTCAGCTCCGTAGACCAGTAAACTAGCCTCGCACGGTTAATTTCCTGGCTGTTTCGGGCTATAATCGGGGGCTTCGGGAGATTAGCTCAGGGGTAGAGCACTGCATTCACACTGCAGGGGTCGCAAGTTCGAAACTTGCATCTCCCACCACACAGTCAGATATAAAAAGCCTTGCAGTAATGCAAGGCTTTTTTGCTTTCTGCGTGCCTTCGTGTCAGTAGGGTTGGTGTCAAGCGCTGGGCGCAGGCAGTGCCAATTGTGCTTGTTGCGATACTCTTATGCAGTCTTTGATGTGCTGCTCGCCCAGGTAGCGAATGGCCGCATAGCCCACCAAGGCAGATATGGCCTGGCCCGCCAAGGGCACAAACTTGGTAGCTTGTGCGGCGGTCAAACGCATGCCAATCATTTTGGCCGCTACCAGTACCAAGTCTTTGGTAATGAACTTGCCCACCAGCACCGTGCCCACCAATGTCACGGCTTTCTGCACACGCTCACGTTGCGTCGGGTCCAGGCGGTCAAGCTGCTCAGTGCTCAGGCCAAACTCGGCGTTAATTTTGGGCAGCAGGCGCGAGAGCAGAGCGGCGTCTACCGCCCAGTCTAGCCCGGGTACCGGCACCGCGCCTGCAATGCCCGCTATCAGCGCACGCTTGTTCAGCATGCTGCGCGAGCGCTGGATAGCAGCCATGTAGGCAGGGTTGCCGTTTGCCATGGCAGCGGCAGATGCCTTGGACATTTTCTCAAACGAAGGAATGGCCATGGTTGCCTAAAATTCGCCGTGAGCTAATTTGCGCCGCCAGTGGAGACGGGACGTACCCGTATCAAGCGGATGGGCCGCCGGTTTTGCTCTTCACAAAACCGTAGATCACCAGCAAGATAATGGCACCGACCACGGAGGCAATGTAGCCCGCCGTGGCACCTGGCTTGTACCAGCCCAGCGACTGGCCCACAAAATTGGCCAGAAACGAACCTCCCACGCCGAGAATAGCCGTCATGATCCAGCCCAGCTTGTCGTCACCGGGCTTGACAGCGCGTGCGATAAAACCAACGATCAAGCCGACAAAAATAGTACCCAACAATGACATCATGGTGTTTTCTCCAAAGTTTTATAAATGACAAGGTCTCTGTCTGCTACGGTGTGCAGCCACCAGACTTTACACTGACTTTGGCCCTACCGTGAAAAATTGCTGCCTTGGTTTGGCAGGACAAATAATCCAAGCAAGCTGGTGTAGCATGCAAGCACACTTACAACATGCAACGCCTAGCCCACGCCCCCAACATCGCCATCGCCCAGCTCTGGGCCGATATGCTCAATGGCGAAGGCATTGAAACGACGGTGCAGCGGTACTTTATCAGTAGCATAGCCGGCGATATGCCACCCGACCAGTGCCTGCCCGAGCTGTGGGTGATGCAAGACGCGCAACTGCCCCTGGCCAAGCAGGTCTTACACCAATTGCAGCACCCGCCCCAACGGCACTGGCTGTGCACGGGCTGCGGCGAGACGGTGGAAGGCGGATTTATGCAGTGCTGGAACTGCGGTTTGGACGAAACTGCCCGCGCTATCTAGCTTGTAAACCAAACGAAATACCCGTCTATATGGTGCTGCTTAGTCGCTGCCCAGAGATAACAGTGCACGATGCCGCGCCTGTTCTAGCGCAGGATTGCTGTGAACAGGGGAATAGCGGGTGTTGGGTGATAACCCCATCACGCATTGGCGCAGGCACTGGTGCGCGGGATCTGCATCTACACGTGGATGCCAAGCTTGCACCACTTGCTCAGCGGGTAAGGGCACGGGCAATTTGATGATTTCCAACCCCAAGCTGGGCGCTACGTTACGCGCCACCGGCTCGGGCACGCAGGCCACCATATTGGAGCGTGCGGCCGCCATCAATGCGCCATAGGCGCTGGGTACGGTCAACACAATGTGCCTGATGCAGCCTGCCTGCGCCAGCAGCGCGTCGAAAGCGTCTTTGCTGCGTCCTCGCTGGGCCATGGCCACATGCTGCTCGGCTGCAAAGCGCTTCACAGTCATTCGGCCCATGCATAAGGCGTGACCAGCATGCACGACGCCGACAATGTGCTGCTCGTACAAAAGTGATGTTTGGATTTCGGGCGCCAGATCGCGCAGGCAGCCAATATCCAGGTCGATGCGGCCCTCACGCAGGGCTGTAGCATCGCTGTCGCTCTCTGGTACAAAACGCAGCGAGGCCAAAGGCATGGCCAATTGCAAGGCCGCCAGCAGTTTGGCCCCATACACAATACCCATGCCCTCCGGCGCGCGCAGCACAAACTCACGCTGTATCCGTGCCAAAGGTGCCGCAGAACTAGGCTGCATCAGTTCACGCGCCTCAGCAACGAGGCGGCGAACAGGTTCGCGCAGTTCCAGCGCGCGGGGCGTGGGCACCAGCTTGCGGCCCGCACGCACCAAGATCGGGTCGCCCAGCGCCTCGCGTATGCGGGCCAAAGTGTGGCTCATGGCGGGGGTACTCAGGTGCATGCGCAGTGCAGCGCCGCTGACGCTGCCGGTGCTGAGCAGCGCGTCCAGAGCGCTGAGCAGGTTGAAGTCTAATGATTTCATTGGGTGCAAGTATAGGTTCGAAACAATGCACTGTACAAACACTATGCTAGCGCAGACACTACGCGCCATGCATCCAAATTCATCACTCTCGCTACCAGCTTCCCCCATCTCGCAACCCTCGCAGCCCTTGCGGTTTTCCTTTGCCATGCTGCTGCTTATGCTGATTTTGTCAGCGCTAGACCAAACCATTGTGTCTACGGCGCTCCCATCTATTGCCAAAGAACTGCAAGGCGCAGCGCAGATGTCGTGGGTGTTTTCTGCCTACCTGATTGCATCTACTGTGGCGGTGCCGCTGTATGGCAAGCTGGCCGATATGTACGGCACCAAACCCTTGCTGTTAACGGCAGTGGGGCTTTTTTTACTGGGCTCAGCGCTGTGCGGTGTGAGCCGCCAGATGGACGAGTTGATTTTGGCGCGCGGTCTGCAAGGCGCGGGTGGGGGAGGTTTGCTGACCTTGGCCATGATGTCTGTAGTGCGGGTGTTTCCGCAGCCTTCCCGGGCGCGGTTGCAGGGCATGTTGGGCGCAGCTTATGGCTTGTCCATCATGGTGGGGCCCTTAGTCGGCGGGTTTTTAGTGGAGCATTTGTCTTGGCGTTGGGCTTTTTTTATCAACCTGCCCGTAGGCTTGCTGGCGCTCGGTGTGTTGGCGGCCAAGTTTCCGCGCCAAAGGCCTGAGCAAGGTGGCTCCATGGACTACTTGGGTGCAGTGCTTTTGGCGGGCGCGTTGGTCAGTTTGCTCCTCAGTACGCGGCCAGCGCAGGCTGGGGCGCTCACTTGGCCCGCAGCTAATTTTGCGGTTCTTGGCCTGGCGCTAGTTCTCGCGTTTATCGGGGTGCAGGCGCGCTCGAAAAGTCCGTTGCTGCCCCTCACCTTGTTTACCCAACGCGGGTTTTCTGCGGCCACCGGGCTGAGCGCGTCTAGCGGTTTCACGCTGTTTGCGGTGGTGGTGTTTATGCCACTGTATTTTCAAACCGCGCGGGGTCTGTCACCGGCCAATTCGGGCTGGCATCTGATGCCCTTGATGGCAGGGGTGACCTTGGCATCGATTGCCTGTGGCCGCATTTTGACGGCCACGGGGCGGGTGCGCAGCATTGCGCTAGCGGCCAGTGGCCTCTCGGCGGTCTCATTCATCGCCCTGGGTTGGGCAGTGCGCGATCCGCAGGTCTGGCTTGGGCTTATCTCTCTATGCTTGTTTCCTTTGGGTATGGGCATCGGCACTCTGTTTCCGCTGGTGACGGTGATGGCGCAAAGCTCGGCACCTTTGCCATTGATGGGTATTGCCACGGCCAGTCCAGTCATGTTCCGCACCGTAGCGGGCGCTGTGGGAGTGTCTGCGCTGGGCGCGTTGTTTGAAGGCTCTATGACAAGCATGCTGGCCCAGCACTTACCCGACGTCACGCGGCAAAGCGCTTTTGGGCTGGCGCTGAGCGGTGTCTTCTGGTCGACGGCAGCTGTTGCTGTGCTCGCCTGTGGTGCGGCGTGGGCATTGCCATCCAGGCTCGCGCGCAACGCATAAACGCTGGATGGCCCACGAATAGGGACTACCTAACTTTACGTGGCTAGGCAAGATCAAGAATGCTGCATATTCAATAGCTGCTCCCGCAATATTTTAAAGGGCTACAGCCGCATAGGAGGCTGAAAAAAAGATCAAAATCAGGTGCTGGAGATGGACTATCTGTTTTGCGAACGCTTTGCAGCATCAAAAACGCTCGAAAATAGCCATTTTTCAGAAGTAAATGGGGCTGTAGCCCTTTAAAATATTGCGGCAGCAGCTATTAAATATGCAGTGATTGAAGTTGCCTTTACTGGTTTTTTTATGTGACGGATGCGCGGGTTTGAAGATGTCTCGCCGACCGCAAATCACCCTACACCATTAAATAGCGCTGCGTCCTGATATGCCCTTGCGGGTCGGTAGAATCAGCGCATGTCTTACTTGGTGCTCGCCCGCAAATACCGTCCAAAATCTTTTACCGAGATGGTGGGGCAAGAGCACGTGGTGCAGGCCCTGAGCAATGCGCTCACTACCCAGCGTCTGCACCATGCCTACCTGTTTACCGGCACGCGGGGTGTGGGTAAAACCACTGTGTCGCGCATACTGGCCAAGTCGCTCAACTGCTTGGGCCTTGACGGGCAGGGTGGCATCACCGCGTCTCCCTGTGGCGTGTGCGCAGCTTGCACGGCTATTGATAGCGGTCGGTTTATTGACTACACCGAGCTGGATGCAGCCAGTAACCGGGGTGTAGACGAGGTGCAGCAACTGCTGGAGCAGGCGGTGTACAAGCCGGTGCAGGGGCGCTTTAAGGTCTTCATGATCGACGAAGTGCACATGCTCACCAACACCGCGTTCAACGCGATGCTCAAAACGCTGGAAGAGCCGCCCGAGTACCTCAAATTTGTTTTAGCCACCACTGATCCGCAAAAAGTGCCGGTCACCGTGCTCTCGCGCTGCCTGCAGTTCAATCTGCGACCCATGGCCCCCGAGACGATCCACGAGCATTTGGTGCAGCTCATGGCCACCGAAAAAGTCACCGCTGACGATGCCTCTCTGCGCCTGCTGTCACGCGCCGCGCGCGGCTCCATGCGCGACGCGCTGAGCCTGACCGACCAGGCTATTGCCTTTGGCAACGGTGAACTGAAAGACGTCAACGTGCGCCAGATGTTGGGCGCCGTAGACCGCAGCTACGTGTTCCGCCTGATCGAGGCGTTGGCCCAAGGCGACGGCAAAGCGGTGATTGATACCAGCGAAGACCTGCGCATCAATGGCCTGAGCGCTGCCAGCACCCTGGAAGACATGGCCAGCGTGCTGCAACGCATGGCCGTGGTGCACAACGTGCCCGATGCCTATGACGCTACCGACAGCGACGCCGTGGAGACCGCGCGCTTGGCGGGCATCATGCCCGAGGACGAAACGCAACTGCTGTACAGCCTGTGCATCCACGGCCGCGCTGAGTTGGGCCTGGCACCCGATGAATACGCGGGCTTGACCATGACCTTGCTGCGTTTGCTGGCTTTCAAGCCCAAAGGGTTTAAGCCTGCGAACTTGGCCAAGCCAGCTACTTCAGCGCTTGTCGGCGACGCTAGTAGCCCGGGGCCGGGCGCTGCCGCACCAGCGATTGCGGCACAATTGGCTGAAAAAAAAAGCCTGAATTTAGCGGTGCCTAGCGCCCCGCAGGCCAACAGTAGCCCAGCCCAGGCAGAGCCAGCGCTCTCGCCCGCCGCTCCTGTTGCCCCAGTTGCCCCTGCTGCGCCGACAGTGGCGCCAGCACCCGCAGCGGGCCTGGCATCTAGTGCGGTGGATGACGACCCGAACGAAGAGCCCGAAGGCCTGTGGGGCGATGCACCTGCCTCAGCGCCATTGCCCGCCCTTCCGGTCGTCGCATTTACACAGGTAAATCACCCCCCGGCGCTACAAAACAATGCGGGAGCAGCTAGTAATATCATAGCGGTGCCTATCCGTGAGCAGTCTGTGCCCACTAGCCGCACCGAGCAGCGCATCTCCGCTGTGTTGCCTGACAGCGTGCATAGCGCCTGGCTGGCCACAGTACAGCAACTGCTGGATGCAGAGGCCATCACCGCGCTGACGCGCGAGCTGGCCGTGCAGAGCCAGTGCGTAGAGCAGGGCGCGCAGCACCTGCGCCTGCGGGTAGAGCAGCCCTCACTCAAAAACGATGCCGCGCGCGACAAGCTGCAAGCCGCGTTTACCGCCTTGGGCCGTAGCGAGGTGCTCACCATCGAGCTGGGCCCGGTCATCGACTCTTGGTACAAGCGCAACCAGGCCAAAATAGCCGCCCGCCAAAAGGCCGCCGAAGAGCTGATACTCAACGACCCCATGGTGTTGGAGCTGCAAGCCCACTGGGGTGCGAAAATCGTGCCTGGCAGCATCAAAGCGCTTTAGTTTGACCCCATCACAAGCATTCTCCACTTAACTGAAAGGATTCCACCATGTTCAACAAAGGACAACTCGCAGGCCTCATGAAGCAGGCGCAGGCCATGCAAGACAACATGAAAAAAGCCCAAGAAGAGCTGGGCACCATGGAAGTGACCGGCGAGTCTGGCGCAGGCTTGGTCAAGGTCACCATGACCTGCAAACACGATGTGAAGCGCGTGCAGATCGACCCTAGCCTGTTGACTGACGACAAAGACATGCTGGAAGACTTGGTAGCCGCTGCGTTCAATGCAGCGGTGAATAAAGCCGAGTCGGTCAGTGGCGAGAAGATGGCCAAGATTTCAGCTGGCATGCCGAGCTTGCCCGGTGGCATGAAGATGCCGTTTTAAGTCGCGCAGGTTTTACAAAAGACAGGTAACGCTAAAAGCGCAAAAAGAGCGCAAAAAACGCAAAAAAGAAAACTAAAAAACTAAAAAACTAAAAAACTAAAAAATTTTCAAATTTTCAAATTTAAAAATAGAAAAATAGAAAAATAGAAAAATAATTTTTTTGCATTTTTGGTTTTCTTCTTTCGCGTTTTTTGCGTTACCTCTTCTTAAGGCGCTACCCAACTTTCCATGTCTGACACCCATAACCTCTCATCCCTCATCGACGCGCTGCGCCGCCTGCCCGGCGTGGGTGCCAAGTCGGCTGCGCGCATGGCGTTTCACATGTTGCAGCATGACCGGGAGGGCGCGCAGCTCTTGTCGCGCGCGCTAAGCGAGGCGGTTACGAAAGTGCGCCACTGCACCCGCTGCTACACCTTTACCGAGGCCGAGGTGTGCCATACCTGCCAAGATGCACAGCGCGACAAAACCAAGTTGTGCGTGGTGGAGACACCTGCTGACCAGTCGGCACTGGAGCGCACCAGCGCCTACCGAGGTTTGTACTTTGTGCTCATGGGCAAGCTCAGCCCATTGGACGGCATAGGCCCCAAAGAAATTGGCTTGCACCGCCTGATGGAGCGCGCCACAGACGGCATCGTTACCGAAGTGATTTTGGCCACCAACTTCACCGCCGAGGGCGAGACCACCGCCCATGTTATTGCCCAAACCCTCAAAGCCCAGGGTCTGCAAGTCACTCGCCTGGCACGCGGCGTGCCTGCGGGTAGCGAGCTGGAGTACGTCGATTTGGGCACCATCGCGCATGCTCTGGTGGACCGGCGCTGAGGCTTGGTTCGAGATACACCATTACGCCGAAGGAAATGGCTGCGCAAGCCAAAATGAGTCTTCATCGGCTGGTCAGCCGCCGCGCGCAGCACCGGTGGTGCTATCCGTAATACGTTCAAAAAATTTGCCAATCTCATTCGCCGCGCGCTCAGGTGTTTCGTAGTGCACAAAGTGCCCTGCATCGGGTGCCAAGCTCAGCTCAAGATTGGTGAAGAATTCAGGCAACCGGTCTGCCCACGCTGGCTTCAAAATCGGGTCGTGCGCGCCCCAGAAGACGCGGGTAGGCGTGGGGATGGGCGCAGGAAGCGTGGTGCTGCCTTCTATCACGGCCATCCGGCCCTCGTGGTTGCTCAGGTACCAGTTGAAGCCGCCTTGCAAGTTGCCCAGCTTCATAAAATTGTCTACCCATAGCTCCAGCTCGCCGTCAAAAGCATCCTTGCGGTGCGACCAGTGGCGCAAAAAGTTCAGCAGGTAAATGCGGCAGGCATCGCGCGACGAGCCCACCAGCTCTGCCGCCCACGGCATTTGGTGAAAGAACTGGTACCAAGTCTCCAGCAGGTGGCGCGGCTCCACCCAGCGCGCACCGATGCCGGGATACGCGCAGTTAAAAAAGAACAGCCCCTGCACCCGCTCGGGTGCACGCCGGGCGACAACCTGCGCCACAAAGCCGCCCACGTCATGCGCCACGATGCCAAACCGCTCCAAGCCCAGCCTGTCGGCCAGCGCCAGAATGTCGCTAGCCAGCGCATCCGGCGTAGCATCCTTGGCAGGCTGCAACGCCGTCTTTTGCGTATCCCCAAAGCCCCGAAAATCCGGCGCAATCAAGTCAAACCTACCCACCAGCCGCGACATGACCGGCCGCCAAACGTGCGACCACTCTGGCCAGCCGTGGAGCAGGATCAGTGGCATGCCCGCGCCGCCGCGTAGGTAGTGCGTGCGAAGGGTGTTGATGTCGGTGAAGTGGGAATGGATGGTGGTCATTTTTAATGGCTAACTGCAAAGTCAGGTAGCAACGCGGCTGCGCGTTTGCGTTTTATGACGACGGGTTAAGTTCATGTTTTTCTACCTTTCGGAGTGAAATCACGTGCGGCCCTGGCCGGTCACACTGGCGAATGCGTGCGCAGCCAGTCTTTCAAAGCCGCATCAATGCGCGTCTGCCAGCCCGCGCCCGTGGCTTTGAAAGCGGCCATCACGTCGGGCGACAGGCGGATGGTGGTGGCTTGCTTGGTGGGCGCCTTTTGTGGCCCGCGCGGTTTGACACCCATCGCCTTGAGCAATTGCGGTGACAACACCTCGGCGGCAGGCTTGAAATGGCGCAGGTCTGCAGCCGTCAGCTCACGGACCTCGCCACCCGCATCAGTCAGTGGTGCGCGTTTGTTCATAGTTTCTTACCTCTCTAGTGTTGGCCTTGCGAAAGCTGATGACGCGAATGCCATCGGCTGCCGGGGTGAAGCACAGCACATGCAATCGCTCGCCCAAAAAACCCACAGCTACGTAGCGAACCTCTGGGTAGGCCCGGCGGGTGTCTTGGGCAATGATTGCCGTGCCAAAGTCAAAATCCGCCGCCTGCTCAAAATCCAAGCCGCGTTCACGGATGTGGGTTTCATTTTTGCCCGCGTCGAATTCGATGCGCATCGCTGTAATTGTAATAACAATTTGATTAGATTGCAAGGGTTTTTGTTAGTACAGGTGCAGCCAACCTACCTCGCCAGTCATGGACGATACGTGCGCCATGTGCCCTTGAAAATCAGGCGATAGGCCAATGAAATATAGCGTAGGCAGCTATTTAATCAGTAGCAATTCAATCTAAAAATTGATTAATTTCCGTAGATCAGCCTCTGCAAGCGCTGCGGTGCACGCCGCGCCACCACCTGCG
>JAYVDN010000733.1:0-4678 GCA_043749385.1 Polaromonas sp. | reverse complement strand
GCGCATTTATGACAACAGCATTGCGCACCTGCGCTCTAGCCTGCAAGCCTTTGTGGCGGGCGAGCTGAAAGCCAGCAAAGTGCGCGCCTGCTACCCCTTTGTGCGGCTGCGCACCCACTCTGTTGCGCGGGCGGCTACGGCTGACAAACGGCGCAGTTACGGCTTTGTGCAAGGCCCCGGGGTGTATGAGACCACCATCACCCGGCCCGACCTGTACGCCAGCTATCTGCAAAAGCAATTTGCTTTGCTACTGGCTAACCACGGCGGCAGCCTGGAGGTGGGCACCAGCACCCACCCCATTCCCGTGCACTTCTCGTTTGCCGAGCATGACCACCTGGAGGGCAGCATGGACCCCGAGCGCCGCGCGCTGATGCGTGATGTGTTTGACCTGCCTGATCTGTCCGCGATGAACGACGACATAGCCAACGGCACGTATGAAACCGGTGCTGGTCAGCCACAACCATTGGGCTTGTTTACCGCCCCGCGCACCGACTATTCGCTGCACCGCCTGCGCCACTACACCGGCACGTCTACTGCGCATTTCCAAAACTACGTGCTGTTCACCAATTACCAGTTTTATATTGACGAGTTTGTCGCCATTGGCCGCGCCGCCATGCTCGATGCGGCCAGCGAATACATCGCCTTTGTGGAGCCCGGCAACGTCGTAACGCGCCGCGTGGGCTTGGCCGCCGAGCCGCTGGATGCGCTGGGCAAAGAGCCGCCGCGCCTGCCGCAAATGCCCGCCTACCACCTGGTGCGCGCCGACCACAGCGGCGTAACGATGGTGAACATTGGCGTAGGCCCGGCCAACGCCAAAAATATCACCGACCACATCGCCGTGCTGCGCCCCCATGTGTGGCTGATGCTGGGCCACTGCGCGGGCCTGCGCCACAGCCAGGCGCTGGGCGACTATGTGCTGGCGCACGCCTATGTGCGCGACGACCATGTGCTGGACGACGACCTGCCCCTGTGGGTGCCCATCCCGGCGCTGGCCGAGGTGCAAATGGCCCTACAGCAGGCCGTGGCCGAAGTGACGCAGTTGCCCAGCAGCGACCTGAAGAAAATCATGCGCACCGGCACGGTAGCCAGCACCGACAACCGCAACTGGGAGCTGCTGGGCACCCACTACCTCAGCCGCCGCTTTAACCAAAGCCGCGCCATTGCGCTGGACATGGAGAGCGCCACGATTGCCGCCAACGGCTTTCGCTTTCGCGTACCCTATGGCACGCTTTTATGTGTATCAGACAAGCCGCTGCACGGCGAGATAAAACTCCCCGGTATGGCCAATCAGTTTTACCGCGACCGGGTAGACCAGCAACTGCGCATCGGCATGCGGGCACTGGAGATTTTGCGCTCTGAAGGCACGGAAAAGCTGCACAGCCGCAAGCTGCGCAGCTTTGCTGAGGTGGCGTTTCAGTAATCGATGCTTTGGGTCTAACGGCGAGCGGTTTCACGTTCAAGCGGAGCTTGTCTTGCACTGGAGCAGGCCGGGCGTAGCAGCAAACGGGGTCAGATGGCGGAGAAGCAAATGGGGTCTAGAAGCAAATGGGGTCAGATCAAAATTCAGGAAAACCCTCTTTTCGAAGCGTGCGACGCCATAACGAAATTTTGTTCTGACCCCTTTTGCGTAGCTTCCGGCGCGCGAGGCCCGCCTTTTTTTGCGAGCAAAGAGCACCTTGCACCGACCTCGCGCTTTGCGCCAGAGCGTGTGCCATGGGCATTCACTCTGGCGCGAGCACAAAAAAAAGGCGTGAATTGTCTGCGTTATGGCAAGGTACACAAATTCGCATAATTTAGTGTACCTCGCAGGCTCGCCGTTGGCCTTCGCGCCACGAAAAAGTGCTGAAAAACACAATTTTGAGACCTTTTTATGATATTAATCGGGCTGCAGCCCAATAGAATAATGCGGGAACAGCTCCTGTATGTGTAGCGCGTTGAAATGTGTGTGCAGGTGCGTGCAGGGTCATCTGGGCGCTTGCGGACGCATACGGGCGGTTAGAGCCGCCAGCCAGCCAGCCCGCCACGGCACGTCACGTCACGGTAGCCTGCAACCCCTCTGCTCGCGCCGGAGTGCATGCCTATGGCACACGCTCTGGCACGAGTTGCGAGGTCTCTGCGCGCAGAAGGGGCAGGGAAGACCTCGCGCGCCGGAGGCTACGCAAAAGGCCGATTTTTCGTTAAATAGATCACGAATTTGTTCGCCCATCCACAGAGGTACATAAATTCGCATAATTTAAGGGTTTTCAAACCGCTGCCAACGGCATGCGCAGCCAGAAAAAACCTCAAAATCAGCTGTTTGAGGCCGTTTTTAGCATACCCATCAGCCTGCAGCCCTTTAGAATGATGCGGGAGCAGCTACTGTATATGTAGCGCTATGAATGGGCTATGCAGACCCCGCAGGTGCGCCCAAGGTGCTTAGCGGCACTTGACATATTTAAGTAAGCCAAAAATCTAAGTTTTCAGTTAACGACAAGATGTAGTTAGGATGGTTACCTGCAAAAGTAGTATTTCCGCTGTGGGCCAAAAGCAGGCTAAGGCTGATGTCCGCTTGCCGGCAGGTCGTTTGAAAACCTTTGCACTATCTGCGAATTTCTGAGGTGTGGCGTCTTCAGACTGACTGCCGACATAGCGTGATCCAAGCGGCTCGCTCCAGACCCGAATTGACATCAGCAGTGTGACCGTCAGCAGTTTGGCGTCGATTTAGGTGATCGCCATACCCGGCTCCGACCATTAGCAGTTGGTTATCGTCCAACCTTTGATTTGCCCAGACGATCAGCCCTGCGGCTGGCATAGTGGTAAGCGCTCTGTCATCACGATTAAGAACTTTGGTACCCGACCCCGCGATCCAAAGATCGCCGCTGCATTCAGGGTCGCCTTCAAATTCGTGTAAAACCCTTGTCAACATCACTCGGAACGCATTTCAAGGATAAGCTGTGAAACAAGAACTGGGAATCTTTGCCACCGATCAAGTCGATCTCCACCGCACACGCATCCCTGCCTCAGAGCTGATGGCCGCTGAGGAGCGCGCGCGGAATGCTGCGCGCGAGCAAGGGTTCCCGCCTGGCACTCCCATGCACATTCAGCACGACCTGCACCGGCCCATTGGCTGGAGCCAGGTTTTGGGGCATTTGATTGATGGAGCAATGGTCCGTACCATAGGTCTGCTGAATCAGGTCGAGACTGATGAAGAGAAAGCAGACCTCGCTAAGCTGTCAGCGGAGTTCTGGCAACATCATCATCACGTCGGGAAGGAATCACTTCGAGATGAGTTGTCCGAACGTGTGGCGCCTGCATCTCTCCAAGGCGCGACCTTTCACAGGTTGGAAGCCTACGCGGTCGCTCGATCAGGCCTCGCTGCAGAAATCTATCCTGAACTTTTCGACCTCACGAGCGAGCTGGTCGACAAGGACGGTCTTACGAACTATCGCGCTCTGATCACACGCATGAAGTGGCTCCAACCTGGTGTCTTTCTCGACCAGGACCGCGGTCTAGTCTTGTTCGCGCACAGGTTCTTGAGACGAAGCCTGTCTCACAGGAACAAGCTGAACGAATATTTCCTCGCGAGCTTTGGTATGACCGCTAAGGAAGGCAGCCTTCTGACACCACGTCTTCGGCTAGACCCAGATTTGGTGGGCCACGCGGATACTGTGACGCATCTGATGGAGCGGGAATACTGGCACGGGCCGAAGTTCAGTGACGATGTCGTCTCGATACCGCCCGGCTCGACTGAGCACAAGGCGTCCGAGCGAGTGCGCCACTACGAAGGCATCGATAAGACCCATTTCTGGTGGAAGACGCCAGAAGCACGGGATGAGGGTGATACCGAAGTGGCGTATCGGACTTTCGAGGTGGAGGAACTGATCGACAACGCCTCGGGTGGCCTGCCGGACGAGCGCTACGGCTGTCGCTATGCGCACGCAGAGTTCTCGCCTGCTGCATCGGCGATCACGCACTTCGACGGTGCCATTCGTGCCTATCCGGCCGAGGCCTATCTGGAGCGCATAGAGAGGACGATCGACCGTGCAGGCAAGCACTCCGAATACACAAAGCTCTTCCGCTTCGATGGTACTTTGCCCGTTCAAAGCTGGAAGCGGCTGCTGAGCGACTTCTACCGGGGAAATCCGCTCATTCCGGAATACCTAGGCGGAGACGGCCGGAAGTTCGAGGGTGAAAACGATCCCATGGCTCCCATAGACATCGAGTCGGCGCACACACAGAATGCTTCAGGCGAAGAGCTCTGTGCGTTCATCAGCCTCAATCTTGAGGCGGTTGATCAGACACTCGTTATTCATACGCAACGCTCGCACCCCGGGGATGGCTTGGAAATTCAGGCCGCGGAGACTGGTGGGGGAGCCATCGACAATTTCCTGCGATCTAAGGTCGACCTCGCTAACGTGGCCACGCTGGGCGCAATTGATGGCGTGCTTCATCTGGCTCGAATCTCCTTTGGCGCGACAGAAACCTTGTTGGTGGACATGCGGATGATCGTGGACGGCTTAGCTAAAGGACTTGCAAAAGATGCAGTCGATCTTGCACTGCGGAAGATTTCCGTGGCCCTTTCCTGGCCGGTTCAAAAGTTGAATGTCACTCTCAGCTTGCGTGGTTCGCCCGGGGACATCGAGGCCGTCCTGAGCAGTCTGCTCACTGTGATTGATCCACTGAAAGCGCCTTCGACATG
>JAYVDN010000732.1:0-7381 GCA_043749385.1 Polaromonas sp. | reverse complement strand
CAAAAGCGCGGTGCGCTACAGCCAACTGGCCATGGTCAAGGCCGCAGCCGGGGCGCAGAGCAAGTGGAAGCGCCATGTACCGCCGTTCTTGATGCTGTGCGCCCTGAGCATGCTGCTGTTTGCGGCCTCGCGCCCACTGGCCGTGGTGACGCTGCCCATGCAGCAAGAAACGATCATGCTGGCGATGGATGTATCGGGCTCTATGCGGGCTACCGACGTGCTGCCTAACCGCCTGGTGGCCGCGCAAAATGCCGCCAAAGCCTTTTTGACGGACTTGCCGCGCACCGTCAAGGTCGGCATCGTCGCCTTTGCGGGCACCGCGTCCTTGGTGCAGGCGCCCACGGTGAACCGTGAAGATTTGGTGGCCGCGATTGACCGCTTTCAATTGCAGCGGGGCACTGCCATTGGCAACGGCATTGTGGTGTCACTGGCCACGCTGTTCCCCGATGCAGGTTTTGATTTGGCGCAAATGCAGTACGGCAACGCCCGCTCCACTGGCCGCCCATTAGGCTCGCCCGACAAAAATGCAGAGAAAAAAGACACGCCCCCCGTGCCACCCGGCAGCTACGCATCCGCCGCTATCATCTTGCTCACCGATGGCCAGCGCACCACCGGCGTAGACCCGATGGAAGCCGCCAAACTAGCTGCCGACAAAGGCATCCGCGTGTACACCGTGGGCGTAGGCACCAAAGACGGTGAGACGATTGGTTTTGAAGGCTGGTCGATGCGGGTAAAGCTGGATGAAGACAGCCTCAAAGCCATCTCGGGCCGCACCCAAGGTGAGTACTTTTACGCAGGCACGGCGGAAGATTTGAAAAAGGTCTACTCCCGCCTGTCATCGCGCCTCACCGTAGAGAAAAAAGAAACCGAAATCGCTGGTTTGCTGGCCCTGGCAGGCGCTCTGCTGGCGCTGATGGCGGGGGTGATGTCAATGTGGTGGTTTGGTCGGGTGATGTGAATCACGCTGAGCGGAAAATGAAGTACACCGTACCCACCATGCACAGCGCAGCCCACAGGTAGTCCAGCTTCAGCGGCTCGTTCAGGTACAACACCGCAAACGGCACAAACACACTCAGCGTAATCGCCTCTTGGATGATCTTGAGCTGCGCCACGCTAAAGCCCGCTTGCTGGTAGCCAATACGGTTGGCGGGGACTTGCAGCAGATACTCGGCCAGTGCGATGCCCCAACTTACCAATGCGGCTATGTACCAAAGGGCGGTGGCCAAATTCTTTAAATGCCCATACCACGCCATGGTCATGAAGACGTTGCTGGCGGCTAGCAGCAAGACGGTTTGCAGGGAGAAGGGCATGGTTTGCAGGAATTGCATAGATCGATTTACAGCACTACTTATTTAATAGCTACTCCCGCGATATTCTTCTGGGCTAGAGCCTTAAATCACTTTAATATTAAAGCTTGACTATATTTTTCTGATGCACAGCTTGCAAAGCATCTTCAGCTACTTTCAGCGGTGCAATCTCCGCCAATGGATGCAACACAAATGCACGTTGCGCCATGCGCGGATGCGGCACGGTGAGCGTGGGGCCTTGGATCTGCGCGCTGCCGTAGAGCAGGATGTCCAGGTCTAGCGTGCGCGGAGCGTTGGTATGGGGGCGCTCACGGCCTGCGGCAAGCTCTTGGCTTTGCAACTGCTCAAGCAGTTCTGGGGCGCTCAGAAAAGTTTCCAGTTCGGCTACGGCGTTGATGTAGTCGGGGCCTGAGCTGTCTATAGGGGCGGTTTGGTAGAGGCTGGAGGATTTAACCAAACGGGTGTGGGGGATGGCGTTTAAGTCGGCAATGGCCTGCTTAACGGTGCGCGCGGCATTGCCCAGATTGGCACCCAAGGCGATGTAGGCGGTGACTGGTTGAGCGTGCATTTCGTGTGTGTCGCAGATTCATGCCTGTGTAGCTCTCGCCGCAGACAATTGGGGTCAGAGCAAAATTTCGTTCAGCGTTACGCTCTTCGGAAACATGGTCTTCCTGAATTTTGATCTGACCCCATTTGTCTGCTCCAGAAAGACTGCCTTCCTGAACACTGCCAGTCCCATTTGGCTGCTTCCGTCTAACTGAGCTGCAATCTACTTTCCCTTTCGGTTGGATCTCAAGACTCTATCGGCGCTCCACCGGCGCCATCGCGCCTGGGGCCTCGGCGGCGGCGGCGTTTTTTGGGGCCGGTGTCGTCGCCCGTTTCTTCACTCTCCAGGCTCCCGTCGGGCGGAATGTGGGCCTCCACGGCGCGGGCGGGGCGGGCCGGATGGGCCGCAGGTTTATCAATTGACTTTTCTGCTTTGGGCTTGGGCTGTGCGCGCTGCTGCTCGCGCAGTTGCGCTACCAGGTCTTCGCGCACGCCTTGGTCAGCCATGCTGAACTCTTGCCACCAGTCGGCCAGGCTGATGTCGATCTCGCCCACGTCGGCGCGCAGGCGCAAAAAGTCAAAGCCAGCTCTGAAGCGCAGGTGCTCTACCAGGCTGAACGGGGTAGCTCCCACGCGTTTGTCAAAGCGCGGTTGCATCATCCAGATCTCGCGCATGTCTGCGGCCAACTTGCCACGCCCACTCACGTCGCCAATGCGCAGGTTAAACACGTCGTCAATCGCTTCGGTAAGCGCCGGGAACGGGTGGGCACCTTTTTTGAGCAGCTTGTCCCAGCCCTCGCGCACATCATTCCATAGCACGCAGGCCAGCAGAAAGCTGGGCGCGACGGGTTTGCCTTCGCCTACGCGGCGGTCGGTGTCGTTCAATGCAGCGGTGATGAAGGGCTGGTCGGCCCGCTCTACCACCAAGTCGAGCAGCGGATAAATGCCTTTGGCCAAGCCGAGGTTTTTCAGCTGCTCAATGCTGGCCAGGGCGTGGCCGGTTTGCAGGAGTTTCAGCATTTCGTCAAACAGGCGGCTTTGCGGCACGTCATTCAACAGCACCTTGCATTCGGCCAAAGGCTTGGCGGTTTTGGCGTCCAGCTTGAAGCCCAGCTTGGACAGCTTGGCCGCAAAGCGCACGGCGCGGATGATGCGCACCGGGTCTTCGCGGTAGCGGGTGGCGGCGTCGCCAATCAGCTTGAGGGTGAGCTTTTTGCTATCCTGCATGCCGTTGTGGTAGTCCACCACCACCTGCGTCTCGGGATCGTAATACATGGCGTTGACGGTAAAATCGCGGCGCGCGGCATCTTCTATCTGCGGGCCCCACACGTTGTCTCGCAGCACGCGGCCACTGGCATCGGTGGCGTGCTTCATGCCTGCCAACTCGCTCTTGGAGGTGCGCTCGTTGCCGCCCACCTGGCCGGTGTCGGCAGTGCCCACGTTGGCACGGAAGGTCGACACCTCGATCACCTCATGCTCGCGGCCCCGGCCAAACACCACATGCACGATGCGAAAGCGCCGCCCAATGATGAAGGCGCGGCGAAACAGCGCCTTCACCTCTTCGGGCGTGGCATTGGTGGCCACGTCAAAGTCTTTGGGGCGCAGGCCCAGCAGCAGGTCGCGCACGGCGCCGCCGACGATATAACCCTCAAATCCTGCATCTTTCAGGGTGGTCACCACCTCCCACGCGCGCGGGTCTACCAAGTCGCGGTTGATCTTGTGCTCAGACTGCGGCACCTCAACCCGTTTGCTCGCCTTGTTGGCGGACTTGGGCGAGATGAGTTTTTCGATGAATTTTTTAATCATGTTTCCAGAGATCTAATATTTTCCAGCCACGCTGCGTGGCCAGTGCACGCAACCTGTCGTCAGGGTTGGTGGCGACAGGGGTGTCGACTTTTTCCAGGAGCGGCAGGTCGTTCATGCTGTCGCTGTAGAAGGTGCTGTGGGCCACATCATCCCACGTCTTGCCCTGCGCGGCCAGCCACTGCGTCACACGGGTCACTTTGCCTTCCCGAAAGCTCAGCGTACCTACGCTGGCGCCGGTATACCAATTATCCGCGCCTTTTTCCAGCTCCACGGCGATTAAATGCGCAAAGCCCAGGCGCTGGGCTATGGGGGCAGTGACGAATTCATTGGTAGCCGTCACTAGCACCAACGTATCGCCTGCGGCGCGGTGCTGTGCCAGCAGGTCGAGCGCTGGTTTTTTTACAGCGTTTTCGATCACTGTCGCCATGTATTGCGCGTGAGCAGCTATCGATTGTGCAGCGCCTTTGGTGCGAATGGCTTGGGTAGCAAAACGCAAATACGCATTGGGGTCGAGAGTACCCGCCTTGTAATCGTCATAAAACGCGTCGTTAGCACGCTTAAATTCATCTGCGTCGCGCCAGCCGATAGAGATGGTGAACGCCCCCCAAGCGTGGTCGCTGTCAATGGGCAGCAGGGTGTGGTCTAGGTCAAACAGGGCGAGGTTCATGCGGTAATTTAATTAAGACCTTGAGTCTACCAATCGCCCCGAAGCATACTTATGCAACACGCTGGCGATCAGTGTTTGGTAGGGCAAGCCTTCTTCGGCCGCGCGCGCTTGCATGCCTTCCAGGTCCATCGCTGAAATGCGGATATTCACACGGCGGTTTTTAGCCAAGGCACTGGTGGCCATCTGCCTGTAGCGCAGGATTTCGCTCGCCTGCGGCTTGACCGGCTGCCATTGCCCCGCATCGAAGGACGCCAGCAAATCGGTTTCATCCACATCGCCTGAAACAGGTTTTTTAGACGTTTTAGAAGGCTTAGGCATCATCTGCTCCTTGCAAGAATTGCTTGGTCGCTTTGCGACTGGGAATAATGGTTTTCAAAAAAACTTCTTCTTCGGTTTCTACAAAAGGCACCAAGTAAGCATAGCCGCGCATCCGAATCACCCACAGTTTTTGATCTTCATAGCGCTTTGCGTTCGGGTGTGCCAACGTTGCCAACAGCCCGCCATTTTCAATCGAGGCTAAGACCTCTTCAAACGAAACGCCGCGCTCGCTTTGCAGCGCTAAATTTTTGTCGGCACTCCATCGAATGGGTTTTACTTTATCCACAAGGGGATTATATCTTGTGTGCCTTATGTGCACCAGTTTACCGTGTTAACTGTCACGGCGCGAGGTGACGTGGTGCGAGGCGTGAGGCAGTTCCAGTCGGAGGGGCGAGCCATTGTTCATTCTGTAGGAATGCGATGATGAAAGACCTGACTCCGTGTTTGCCCTGGGTTCGCGATTCGCTGCGGGCGATCACAGGCCGATGTCAAGGGTCTGCCCGTTGTGTAGAAAATTCGGCATTCTCGATGTCGAATTTCCACTAACGCACGGCCCCTGCCAGAACCTAAAGTCTCTCTACACGCCAAGCAGTCTTTGCATTGGGGGCGTGACCACTACAGGAGAACGCTATGCACACTGTTTACACCCGCCGACTGCAACGCGAAATTGTTGGACCAGACACAGGCAAGATGACCGGTACGGATCGAGAAACCGTCATACCGATCTCGCTGGTTATAGGATTCGCGGTCGTCATCCTGCTCACGACCGCCTGCCAGCAGATCGATGGCAAGACGAGCGCCGCTGCGGTGCTTCAGCCAGAGGCCGTGGTCCAAGCAACCACCGCTGTCCACGAGAGCAGTTGGATCTCGCAGGGACATGCCCTGGCTGTGAAGAACGGCTCTGATGGCGCAGTGTCAGACCTGAGCTTTTAGTCTGAAATTGCGCAACGGGGCAAACGGGCCCCATTTGCGGCTTCCAGATGGGCTTGAACTCCGGCCTATAATAAAAATTTCTCGCCCCATGGGTGAGGTATTGGAACCTCTGGAACCAAACAGGGGACGCCCCAAGTGGCGGGCAATTCACCAGCCAAGATTGAACAATAACGAAATTGGGCGGCACTATGAAGGACGGGGATCCAGTCAGTAGCGATTTCTTCGGCCACCCCAACGCCGAGGCGACACCCAACAACAGCTTGTTCGCCGACAACGCGATGCACGCACTCACCAAGCTGGGTCGCTTGCACCGATTTGCGCCGCAAACCATTTTCATGGTGGAGGGCGACAGCGCCGATTCGGTTCATATTATTCTCGAAGGGCGCGTGAAGGTGTTCTCGTCCGAGCCTGACGGAGGCGAGATTGTGCTGAATATTTGCGGGCCTGGCGAGTTCCTGGGCGAGATGGCGCTCGACGGCGGCCGTCGTTCGGCCTCGGCTATAGCGATGGAAAACGTCATCTGCTCGGTGGTCACGCGGCAGGACTTGCGCGACGCCATCACGCAGGACGCAGACTTGGCGCTGAAGGTCATCGCCTCGCTCATCGGGCGGGCGCGGTTGGCGACCGACAAGATCAAGGGCCTTGCCTTGCACGACGTTTACCAGCGCGTCACGCGCCTGCTGCAAAGCCTGTCCCACCAACAGGCGGGTGGGTTGATGGTGTCAGAAAAGCTGTCGCAACAGGAAATCGCCCACCGGGTCGGCGCCTCGCGCGACATGGTGGCACGGGTGATGCGGGAGCTTGTGACCGGTGGCTACGTGGAGATGAACCACAAACTCATCAAGCTGACCAAGCCGTTTCCGCCGCGCTGGTAGTGGCCGCGTGGTTTTGCAGAATATTCGCACTGTCCAGGGCGTAATTTTCCATCACGCTGTCGGGCCGGTTCGCTCTAAAGTTGAGCCACACGCCAAGCCTTACTTTCATCATGGCGTGCGCAGATCACGCGTTGGATCCAGGTGTCCAAAACTTCGATGGCGATGTTTGGATTGACCCGGAACACGCCGGTGTGTGTTGGCAACCAGTAGTTTCATGGCATCGTCCAACTGCGTGTGAAATCGGGTGCAACGTAGACTGCGCTCAAACCTGCCCTGACTCTGGGATCCACTTTATAGGCATTACACGCTTTCCAACATACTCTTAATCAACGGAATCGTAATCGCCCGCTTGGTACTCAGCGCATACCCATCCAGCTGCTGCAACAGCAGCATCAGCGACCCCAAGTCGCGGCTGAAGCGCTTGAGCATGAAGTCCATCACTTCGTCGCCTAAAAACACGCCGCGTGCGTCGGCCTCGCAGCGCAGCACGGCGCGGCGCTCGGGCTCGGTGAGGACGTGCAGGGCGAAGACGTGGCCCCAGCCTAGGCGGGTGCGCAGGTCGTCACGCAGTTGCAGGTCTGCGGGGGGCAAGGTACCAGCGGCCAATACCCAGCGCTGCTCGGTTTGGGCGTTGATAAACCAGTTGAAGGCGGCGTGCTGCTGCACGGCGGTGTACAGGTGCACGTCGTCCAAAATGACGGCGCTCCAGGCGGGGTTGAACTCGGGGGGCTCGTGCAGGGTGGCATCTATCCAGCCCACCTGCGCCCCCTGCCCGCGCAGGGCCTCGCGCACGGCTTTGAGCAGGTGGGTTTTGCCACTGGCGGTCTCGCCCCACAGGTAGGTGGGCACGGGCGAGCGCATGGCGCTGCTGGCCCAGAGCTTGAGGTGCTCTAGCGCGGCCTGGTTGGGCCCTGCCAAAAAGCTATCCA
>JAYVDN010000731.1:0-2955 GCA_043749385.1 Polaromonas sp. | reverse complement strand
GCCACACCGGCGTCAGCCCATAGGCAACCAGGCGCAGGCCGTCGTCCCACTCGGGCTGCACCGCGCCCAAGCCGGCAGCAAACATGCGTGCCAAAAACGCCAGCACCAGCACCCCAGCCAGCCCACCCGCCAGGATCACCCCCGCGCCCGTCAGCACGCTAAACCACGGCACGCCACCCGCGCCGTGCAGGGCATAACCCAAGCCCACACCCACACCCCCGTGCAGCAGCGCCCCCAACAGCACCCACCACAAGGCATAGTCCAGCCACAGGGCCTGCACACCCGCTGGGCGCAGGCGCACCTGCGGCCACTGCGCGCCAGGGTTGGCCATCCACTGCACGCCATCGCGCAAGGCCACAGGCAGTGAGGCAAGATTCACACGGTAAGGATGGTTCATACCGGTCGCGGCCCACAAAGCATGGAAGTCTTAGTCATGCACATAAAACACGTGGCCCGTAAATTGAGCGCTTAACCACCAATTGACACCGGCACTACCGTAGCGTTTGCTGGTACTACCCGCTTGGCTTTGCAGCGGCTGAGACACATTACCCGCCGCGTCCCGCACCGCTTGATGCACAGCCGTCTCTGGCACCACCACGGTGATGTGGCCGGGCCGTCCCGCTTCTCTGCGGTCAGCGCAAATCAAACCCACGCCACCGCTATTCGCAGCCTCTTGCAATGCCGTAGCATCAGAGACCCTGCGCCAACCAAACGAAGCGCCAAAATCCTGCAGCCACGCGTACAAATCATCCGCGCGCATCTCGCGCACTGTGTCGCCATAGGCTACAGGCACGGTTTGTCCGCTGGCTATGCGCGCAATGGCAGCGCCCGTCCACCACACACGCGGCACATACACACCTGCCAAGTAGCCATAGTCCGCCGCATACACATTGCAAAACGTCACCCCGTCGCGGGGGGCGTAGCGCGCACTGGTGTCTACACGCAGCCAATCGCCTATCGACTCCAGTTGGGCCACACGCTGCGCCGCAGCATCGGTCGACACCCGCTTGGGCTGGCCTGGCTCACCAATAGGCGATGCCATGCCCGTTACTTTGCCACGCGCCGCACTGGTGCTGCCCTCTTGCCAATACACCTTCGGTATCGCCGGTGCAGTGGCTACCACCACCGGCGCAGGCCCCGTCACTGGCTCCAAAAAGCTGGCCTTCACATGGCCAATAAATGTCGCGCCGTCCAGCACCACGCGAATACGCAGCCATCCCAACGCTGACTCGCCCAGCACCCGCAGCACCGTGCCATGGGGCAAGGTAGCAATGGGCGTGTTGTTATCCGCACTGGGCACAAAGCGCACATTCAGCTGCGTGGCGGTAACCCGCATCAAGCGCCCCGCATTTGCGGTCACGTCAAAGCCTGCGGGCTTGAACTGCCCATAGTCTGGCTTGGCCTCGCAGCGCTGCCAGCCATTGCCAATGCTGCACAAAGGCGCATCGGTCACAAACTGCTGGATGTCCCAAGCGGCATAGCTTGCAGATTCACGCCAACCCCTCGCCTCTGCCAGCCAGGTAAAGCGCACCAAGCCCGCTTCACGCAGCGTGCGGCAGGTCAGGCCAGAGCCATACACGCCCATGTCGTACAAAGACGCCCCGCCAGAAGCCGCGTCCAGCGCCTGCCGCACCCCCTGAAAATACGGCAGCACATACTGCGCAATTTCCGCTGCGCTAAAGTCTGTATCCACAGCAAAATATATGGCACTGCCCGCTGGCTGCCCCACCTGCCCCGCAGCGGCAAACGCACTGGCCCCATCCAAGCGGCCCCGTTCAAGGCCAAAGTCAGCAGTCAAACGCGCGTTGTCCTGGTACACCACCGCCAGATCCAGCCCCGCACGGGCCAGCGCCGCCGCCTCACGCGGGCGCAACTGCTTCTCGGCCTGGCGCGTCGTGCGCGAGTAATACCGCACCACAAACGACAAGCCCGCCGCCGCCAAACAATCCGCCGACGACTCGCACAAACGATTGGTTGAAATACCTTTGGTCATAGCTAGACTCCTATGAGCAACAAGACGATTTCGGCCGCTCCGTTCATACTGGCATACCACAGGCCAATCTCGGCGCGGTATGCAAAGTCTCTCCAGCAGAGCGCGCACGCTATATATTCAGTAGCTGCTCCCGCGATATTCTATTGCGTTAGAGGCCTATTCACTCCTCACGCGGCGACCTTTGCACCCGCGCCCACTCCCCTACCTGCTGGCACACCTTGGCCGCAGGCGCACCGCCCCGCACAGCTGCCGCCTGTACAGCGCCCACATGCAAAGAACCCCGTAAATCGAAAGCCTCCCTCACGATTTACAGGGTTGATGGATGCGCAATGGATAAGCTATAACCGCCTGTTGCACGTTACTTTCGCGATCCCCAACTTGTCGTTGCGCGGCAAGACCAAAAAACCTACGACGCCCTGCTGGCCGTCACGGCCCGCACCCAGCTCTGGCCCCTGTTCTGGGTCGCCTTGGTACCCACCGCGTTTGGCGTCCGCGTTTGGCCTGCTGATGGGTTTTGCCGGGCTGACCGGGCTGCCGATTCACCCGGAGGCCCTGGTACGGCTGCTGTCTTGGGGCCGTGGTGTGGTGCTGAAAACACAGCATCTGCCCAGCATCCCACACTATGGGCGAATGGGGAGAGCTCAGCTTGGTAACACCGCGAAGCCGAGGACCTGGGGTAAACGATAATAGTGTTTGGTTCTTCTTACAAAGCAGGTTCTATGCGCGCGTTATCTTATGTCAAACTGGGTTTGGTTTTCTTGGTGTTGGGCAGTGGCTCCACGTTTGCCCAGGTGAGCGGAGCAGGCTCTACCTTCGCCAAAGATTTGGTGGAAGCGTGGGCCGTGGCGCATGGCGCCGGCGCAGGCGGCGTCAAGTACGATGCCGTGGGCTCGGGCGCAGGTGTGTCGCGCGTGAAGGACCGCAGTGTGGACTTTGGCGTGACGGACGTGCCGCTCACAGCC
>JAYVDN010000730.1:0-3291 GCA_043749385.1 Polaromonas sp. | reverse complement strand
ATGTCGTGGAACAGCGCAGCGGTGTACAAAATCCAGGGCTTGTCCCAGCCGCTGGCCAGTTGGCTGCAAAACGGGTACTCGTGCGCATGCTCGGCCAGGAAGAAACGGCGTACGTTGCGCAGCACCATCAGGATATGCTGGTCTACCGTGTACACGTGGAACAAGTCATGCTGCATTTGCCCGACAATTTTTCGAAACACCCATAGGTAGCGGCCCAGCACCGAGGTTTGGTTCATCAGCCGCATAGCGTGGGTAATGCCGTTGGGCTCAATGAGAATGCGGGCAAAGGTGGTGCGGTTGACCGGGTCTTTGCGAAAAGCCGCGTTCATGATGCCGCGTGCGTTGTACAGCGCGCGCAGGGTGCGGGCCGACAGGCCCTTCACGCCTACCGTGGTTTGGTAGATGTGGAAAGTCTCCAAAATGGCGTGCGGGTCTTTGGTATACAGGTCGTCGCTGGCCACTTCAATCATGCCGGCTTTATTGGAAAACCTGGCGTTGATCGGCTGCGGCGCATGCGTTTGCGGATGGGTGCGCTCTTCCAGGCGCTCGGCGATGTTGAGCAGCAAAATCTGATTGAGTTGCACCACGGCCTTGGCGGCCCAGTAGTAGCCGCGCATCAGCTTTTCGCTGGCTTTGCGTTGGCTGTAGCTCTCGCCTTGGCTGTTGGCGCTGTAGCCGAATCCCTCGGCCACCACATGTTGCAAGTCAAACACCAAGCGATCTTCGCGCCGATTGGCAGCGATATGCAAGCGGGCGCGTACCAGGTTGAGCATGGCCTCGTTGAGCTTGATCTGCTTGACCTCCAGCGCCGTGGCCAGGCCGTTGCGGGCCAGCTCGTCCCAGCTTTTGCCCAGGCCCGCCGCCTTGGCCACCCACAGAATAATTTGCAGGTCGCGCAGGCCACCAGGGGACTCTTTGCAGTTGGGCTCCAGCGCGTAAGGCGTGTCTTCAAACTTGGCGTGGCGCTGGCGCATTTCCAGCGTTTTGGCGGTAAAGAATGCTTGCGGGTCGAGGGCCGCTACAAAGGCCTTTAAAAAGCGCTTGTAGAGCTTGCTGTCCCCGGTGATCAAGCGCGACTCTAACAGGCTGGTCTGAATGGTAACGTCGTTCTCAGCCTCGGACACGCACTCGGCTACATTGCGCACGCTAGAGCCTATCTCCAGCCCGGCGTCCCAGCAGGCGCTGATGAAGTTTTCAATCGTGGTTTTGAGCAGGGTGTCGGTGTCGGGTGAAGCCCAGTCGGGCAAGAGCAGCAACACGTCCACGTCTGAATACGGAAACAGCTCGCCACGGCCATAGCCGCCTACCGCTATCAGCGCGCAGCCTGCATCAAACTCGGCCTCCGCCCACAGCCTGCGCAGCACATCGTCGGTGGCGCTGCTGAGCTGGTGCAAGTGGCGCTTGACGCTGCGGGTCGAGGCGCCGGTGGCGGCCACAGCGGCCAATAGCTCGCTCTTTTTTAAGCGGTATTGCTCTTTAGCCGAATGGATCATCGCGGGAGCAGCTACGGTATCAATAGCAACAAGCATCAAGTAGCGGTGACGAATGCGGGCGGTGGCGGCGTGCCGGCCGACTGCGTCATGATCTCCCATCCAGTCTCGGTTACCAGCACACTGTGCTCCCACTGGGCAGACAGCGAGTGGTCTTTGGTGACAATCGTCCAGCCATCGCCCAGCTCGCGGATCTCTTTGCGGCCCAGGTTAATCATCGGTTCGATGGTGAAAATCATGCCGGGTTTCAACACCTCGCCGGTGCCCGCCTTGCCGTAGTGCAGCACCTGCGGCTCTTCATGGAACTTTTGCCCCACGCCGTGGCCGCAAAACTCACGCACCACGCTGTAGCCATTGCCTTCGGCAAACTTTTGGATCGCCGCGCCAATGTCACCCAGGCGCGCGCCCGCCTTGACCTTGCTGATACCGTGCCACATGGCGTCATAGGTCAGCGCGCACAGGCGCTTGGCAAAAGGTGACACCTCGCCCACCAAAAACATGCGGCTGGTGTCGCCATGCCAACCGTCTTTAATGACCGTCACGTCGATATTGATGATGTCGCCTTTTTTCAGCGCTTTATCGCTGGGCATGCCGTGGCACACCACATGGTTGACCGAAGCGCAAATAGCCCCCGGAAACGGTGGGTAGCCCGGCGGCGCGTAGCCCACGGTGGCCGACGTGCAATGCTGCACGTGGGTAATAAAGTCCAGCGCCATTTTGTCCAGCGCATTAGTGGTGACACCCGGCACGATATGCGGTGTCAAAAAGTCCAACACCTCAGAGGCCAACCGCCCCGCAATACGCATGCCTGCAATACCCGCTTCGTCTTTGAAAGTAATACTCATGGCAGGATTATCCCAGACCTTGGCAAGCCTGCGTTGGGTGTCGGGATTTTTGAGGCCGGTTCGGGGTCAATTGGGCGCGTGCGCCGTGTTGCCCTACAGCCGTCGGTGAGGCACGTGGAGCCGTCTTACACTTAAATCCATCACACTATTCAGGCCTCCAAGCCAACAGAATACCGCGGGAGCAGCTACTAAAAAAATAGCGGCTATTTTTGCTTGCGCGGTGGCAAACCCGTGTGTTGCGTGAGGATGCGGCCGGGTTTGGCCTCTACGCGCATGGGTGTGGCTACCGCGCTGGACGCGCCCGTGCGGCCTTTGACTTTACTGCCCACCACGCTGGAATTTTTGCGCCTCGCGCCTACGTAGCTGCCATCCGTCATCGGCTGGAAGGTGGGGATCAAATGGTGTTTGCCGTTGCCTATCAAATCGGCGCGGCCCATGGCTTTGAGGGCCTCGCGCAAGAGCGGCCAGTGGTTGGCATCGTGGTAGCGCAAAAAGGCTTTGTGCAGGCGGCGGCGTTTGTCGCCGGGCACGATGTCTCTGTCTCGCTGTCGCGCGTGATTTTGCGCAGCGGGTTGCGGTTGGTGTGGTACATGGCCGTGGCGGTGGCCATGGGGCTGGGGTAGAAGGTTTGCACCTGGTCAGCGCGAAAGCCGTTTTTCTTCAGCCAGATGGCCAGGTTCATCATGTCTTCATCGCTAGTGCCGGGGTGGGCCGCGATAAAGTAAGGGATGAGGTACTGCTTTTTGCCCGCTTCAAGCGAGTACTTTTCAAACATCTGCTTGAACTTGTCGTAGCTGCCGATGCCGGGCTTCATCATTTTGGTGAGCGGGCCCTGCTCGGTGTGCTCGGGCGCGATTTTGAGGTAGCCGCCGACGTGGTGCGTGACGAGTTCCTTCACGTATTCGGGCGACTGCACAGCGAGGTCGTAGCGCAAGCCGCTGCTGATCAAAATTTTC
>JAYVDN010000729.1:0-5214 GCA_043749385.1 Polaromonas sp. | reverse complement strand
GAGGCACCATCACCAGCAGGCTTTCAGCGGCTGCGCGCTCGGCGCTGGGCAGCACCGACATCACGCGGCCCAGTGCATCGGCACTGGCTGCGGCCAGCGCCGGGTCCAGCCAGCTTTGCGCTATGCGCACTGCGGCCACCAAAGCCATGGCTTCCTGCGCGGTAAACATCAGCGGCGGCAAGTCAAAACCCTTGCCCAGCCGGTAGCCCACGCCAGCTTCGCCTTCGATGGGCACGCCCTGCGCTTGCAGGTCGGCTACGTCGCGGTACACCGTACGCTCAGAAACTTCGAGCCGCTCTGCCAATTGCGCCGCCGTGGTGAGGCGGCGGCCACGGACAGTTTGCACGATTTGGAACAGGCGGTCAGCGCGGCGCATGTTTTTTCTGGTGGTAGCACAGCGCCATGCCAATGCAAAAAGTCAGCTCTTCTTTGGGCAGCGGGTCGTTAGCTTCAAACACCAAGGCGCGGTTGCCTTCAAAGCTAAAACTGTGGGGGAACATACTGCGAAAGGTGTCTACCAGGGTGGTGTTGCAGTTAAAGTAAATGGCATAGCGGTCTTGGTTTTTCTTACGGTCAATACGCACCGTGCTGCCCTTTTTATTCACCGTCACATACGCAGGCTCGCCCCACTTGAGCGTCTCGTCTAACGCGCCCACGCCTTCGGTGCCGGCTGCGGTGTCCAATATCAGTTGCCGCAGCGCCAGCAACTTCTTGCGCAGCGCGGGCGGGTAGCTGTCAAATACCGCTAGCACGGCGGGGTTGGTGAGGGGTGTGGTAGCGACCTTCATGTCAGTTTTACAAGCATTTTCGGGTAGTAGCCCAATAAAATATTGCGGGAGCAGCTATGTAAAGTGTAGCGGATTCAATGGCGCTTGCATCGCTGTGGCAATCAGCAGCATATCGTGGTTGCTGATGCTGAACAGCCCAAAACGAAACTTGTAGCCCCAGCGTTGGCGGTCTTCTACAAACTCAAAGGCGTCCAGTAGTGGCTCTATCGGTGCCTCGATCGCGCTCAGGTAATGCACATCACGTCTAAAGGGCACAAATCCACCGCCCATGTCAAACGCATAAGGATCGCCGGGTTGCACCAGGCCAATAGAGACAAAGCTTTGCAGCTTGTCTTTGCCGCCCATGGTGGTGGTGGGCGAATAGTATGCGACCCGGTCGCCTGGTTTCACCCGGGCGATGGGGCCGCGCTTGCCGTGGCACACCTGCATGAAGCCGCTTTGCGTGTCGGTACAGGCATCGCGCCCACGGCGGGCGTGCTCAGCGCTGGCCACGGCGATCCAGTTGCTGGGTGCTGTCGCTGGGGCTGTGGTTGCATCTGTGAATAGAGTTTTTTGCATCATGTGCCAGTATGGCCTCAGCCCGGTGCGCTTTGGGAAATTTAGGCAAATCTGGATGCATCACGTCCCAGATTTGCGCACTGTCCGCGTACATGTCCGCTAAGGGCTGATAGTGCGCGGGTTCGTCCAGGGAGGCTGCCTTGATGCCCACCATGCCTGGCATGACGGCGGGTTGGCCAAATAGCTGCGAGCCGCAGGTGGGGCAAAACCCGCGCTTGACGCTGTGACCGCTGTCGCCTGCCGACGCGTAGTACGTTACCTGGCCGGTCACTGTGACTGCGGCCAGCGGCAGCATAAAAATCGGCGCGTAGCCGCTGCCAGTGGTTTTTTGGCAGTCACGGCAGTGGCAGTTAACGCTGTAGACCGGCGCTGCTTGGCAGGTGTAGCGCACCGCGCCGCACAGGCAGCCGCCGCTGAGTGGATGGGTGGAGGGTGTTGTCATGGCGCTGTGGCTTCGCTGTGCAGACCCACCTTGTTGCCTTCGGTGTCGATGATGTGCGCAAAAAAGCCCATGTCTTGCGGTAGCGTTGTTTTGCCCACGGCGATGCTGCCACCCGCTGGACTCACGCGGTCCAGGCAGGCCTGCATGCTGGAGCCCGCGTTGAGGTAAACCAGCGTGCCGTGGGCAGCGGGTTTGCCATGAGGGCTGCACACCAGTGCGCCGCTGACGCCTTGGGCGTCAGGTGCTTCAAACACCGACATCTCCTCACCGGGTGCTCCAAAAGCTTCGCGGCGCAGCGGGCGCCCAGTAAGCGTTTCGTAAAACCTCATAGCCCGCGCCATATCGGCAACAGGAATATCAAACCAGTTCACTGTGTGTTGCATGACATTCTCCATGTATTGATGAAGACTGTACTGTGCGCCAGGGCTACTGACAGCGTGGTGTCAGTAGCGTATGGATCGCTAAAAATCCTGTGCTGTGGCCTGTGCTCGCTCTGGCACTTGGCGTGCACAGCTCCGCGGCTGTCCCCCGGCCTGCGGCCTCCTCCTTTATGCCGCTGCGCTGTGCACGCCAAGCGCCAGAGCTGCGTACTGGTTTATTTGGGTAGTGTCTCAGTTTGAAATTAAAGTTCCACGCGGTTTGTAAGCGCCGCGTTTCTTTGCAACAGGCTCGGGTATCAAGCCTGCAATTTCCTCAGGGCTCCAAACATGATCGCTAATGCCCGCTTCCATAGCTGGCGTGACACGCAGGGTTTTATGAATCTTAGCAAAGTTGTAATACATGAAATGCAGAGCTAAAGCGTGTAGGTGATTCTCCACCTTTTTGTTAAAGCCATTGGTCAAGCGCGTGAACCTACGCATGTGCATCCGCATCGTTAGGTTTTGGCGCTCTACGTAGGATGTGGAGACATGATCTTTATCGGGTGAGCCTGACACCACTTGCTTACTAGCGCCTGTGCAGACTGGTGGGCTATAGCGGCCATTGCCAAGCACATCAGCGCCGTAGTGCTTGACGATCATTGCGTAGTCAACTTCATCGAACGCTTTTTCTACAGCATGCATGTATGGCTTGTGGCCGTCTGTGCTAAGTTGCACGGGGTTGCTCAGACGGCTTTTCACGTCGAACATAAACTCGGTGGCGTATTCGGTATCACGACCACCAACAAGGTACGAAACGATCAGCTTTGAGTCTGCATCAATGGCCGTCCAAGTCCACACATCGCCTGCGCCTTCTGGGGCGGCTACAGCGGCTTTCACGTTCTTGTTCTTTGCGTAACAAAACGCCCAAATTTCATCGCACTGGACGCGCTTTAATTTAAGGTTGCGCACGTTGGTATCGTGGTACGCAGCGCAAGCAGCGCCCGCGTCTTCCAAGAGCTTGGTAACGGTATTGATTGAACAGCCCACGATGCGCTCGATTGAACGCATGGAATTGCCCTCCACCAGCAATTGCAGGATTTGCACTTTCTTTTGGAGTGGCATGGAGTTCATTGCGTTTTTTCTCTTATTTCAAACTGAATTATAATGTATTTTGTTAGCATAAAAATAAAAATTAGCAAATTAGCTAATTTCACAATAGAATCCTTCCATGCAAACAACAGAGCAATACAAAACACCTGGGCAGCTAGTAGATGCGCTGCTGCGTGAGCGTGGATGGACTCAAGCGTTGCTAAGTGCCATTCTCGGCAAAGACACCACCACAATAAATAAATTGGTTTCAGATAAATCGGCGGTATCTGCCGAGTTTGCTGTACTGCTTGAAGAGGCATTTTCAGTACCAGCAGAAAAGTTCTTAGAGCTACAAAAATCATTTGATCTTGCGAAGGCTCGATATTCCCTGACCCCTGATCCAAAGCGAACTAGTCGCGCAAAGCTCCTAAGCGACTTACCCGTCACGGAAATGATTGGCCGTGGATGGATTAAGGTAGGTAACACAAAAGATGTCGCTGAGATAGAGGCGGCCTTAGGTAATTTTTTTGGAGTAGAAAAAAATTCTGATGTGGAATTACTTTCGTACGCGGCAAAAAAAACCAATGTGCTTGACACAATCAGCCCTCTTCAATTGGCTTGGTTTTATCGAGTCAGTTCAATCGCGCAGCAAATGTTAGTGAAGCCGTTTCTAAAGTCAAAGATGCCTGATTTGATTGCTCATCTAAAACCGCTTCTCATTGCGCCACAGGAGGCAAGAAAAGTACCCAAACTTTTTGCTGAATACGGCATCAGATTGGTTTTTGTAGAATCTTTGAAAAGCTCAAAGATTGACGGCGTGTGTACTTGGCTAAACGAAAAAAATCCAGTGATTGGGTTGTCACTACGATATGACAGGCTGGACAATTTTTGGTTTGTTTTGCGCCATGAGTTGGAGCATGTCATGCAGGGGCATGGTTTATTTACCCCTCATTTAGATTCTGATATGGGATCAGAAGAAGCCAATAATGCGATTGACGAGCAAGAGGCCGAGGCGAATGATGCAGCGGCTCATTTCTCGATACCCAAGGGGAAACTGGATAGCTTTATCGCTCGCAAATCACCTTTGTTTCAAGAGCGCGATTTCTTAGGTTTTGCCAAGCTACTCGGAATACACCCCAGCATCGTTGCAGGACAAATCAGACATAAGACTCAGCGTTTTGAGCTATTCAATTCGCATAACTCAAAAATAAGAGAACATGTTTTACCCAGCGCCATTTCGGATGGCTGGGGAACTGTAGTACCAGTGCCAATTTAATCGAAAGGAATAGATTCATGGCGACCAGAAATGAGAAATACCAACAACTTTTCCCTTTGTATAGGAAGGAAACGGGCGAGTCCGAGCTTGATATGCACAAGGTGGCTGCATGGATGATGCGTAAAGGCATTGAAGCGCCAACACCTAAAACACCTTTGGATTTACTGGCAGAGCAGTTATCTGTTGCCGCTCGAGACGAACACAGAAGAGACCCAAAAACCGGATGGGACTTCAGGGCAAACCACGCATACAAACAGAAAAGTAGCGATGGCAAACAGCTTACGCTATGGGTTGAGCTTGAGGTTGCCACAAGGGAGCAGATGCGTATGTCTCTGACAAATCGCAGGGATCAAATGGTGGGAGACGGCACTCAGCTAAAAATTGATGAGCGCGTATGGAACGACCGAAATCAAGCAGAAGAGCCACTAAACATGGTTTTAGACTTCACAGATGACGTTGAGGAGCGCTTGAACTCCCCCGGTTATCTTGGCGGAGAAGCGGCTTAATTAGCCTTTTTCCATCGGGCAGTAGCAGCTAGCCGAGCCAAATCAATACGCTCTTCTTTAGTTTGCTTTTTGGCACGCGCAATACCCCCAGCGCTTCTACCATCGGGCGCTTCTAGCGGCTTCACCGCCTCACCAGTCGCTTGATCGACAATCGACTCAGCAATCTGGTTCAAATCAAGTTTTTTTGATCGTGTTG
>JAYVDN010000728.1:0-2292 GCA_043749385.1 Polaromonas sp. | reverse complement strand
GGTAACTAACTTTTGCGGCCTGCACGCCAATGTGCATGGCCAGATCAAGCAGGTGGTGCATGGCATAGCCGATGACCTGCTGGCGGGCATGCGTGCACTGGGCGGTTTGAACGAGCCGCATACGATCTTTGGCGGCAAAATTGCGGCGCAGGCCTATGACAATGCCGTGCTTAAAGTAGCCGCCGATGCGCTAGTGCTCGAAAGCGGCGCGCAGTTGCTGTTCCATGCCCAGGCCGTAGGTGTGGTGATGGCGTCAGCGACCACTATCAGCGCCGTGCTGATCGAAACTAAATCGGGCCGCTTTGCCGTGCTGGGCCGCACCTTCATCGACTGCTCAGGCGATGGTGACTTGGCAGCCATGGCCGGCGCACCGTTTGAAAAAGGTGGCGCGCTGGACGCCAACGGCCAGAGCACGGGCATGATGTACCCCAGCACCATGTTCCGCGTCAATGGCGTGGACCCCATGCGCGCGGGCGACGCCTACAACCACTTTGCGCAGTGGATGCAGGAGGCTGAGGCGCGGGGCCACAAGTTTCCGCGAAAAATGCCCATCATTCGCCCGCAAAAAAACCCTACCGAGTGGCGCGCCAACGTCACCCAGCTGTCCAACGCCGACGGCAGCCCGGTAGACGGTACCAATGCTGCACAGCTGAGCGCTGCCGAAGTGCAGGGCCGCCAACAGATCGTTGAGTTTTTTAAATTCTTGCGCGAATCTGCACCCGGTTTTGAAAAATCGTACATCCTGGAAATTGCCCCCCAAGTAGGCGTGCGCGAAACCCGCCGCGTGCTGGGCGACTACCAGCTCACGGAAAGCGATGTGCTGCAATGCGCCAGCTTTGCCGACACCATTGGCGTGAACGGCTGGATGGTGGAAGAGCACACCGCTGGCACGGTGAATTTTATTTGGCAAGACATTCCCCACTGTCGAGGCTTTAACCACCTACCCTACCGCATGCTGCTGCCAAAGGGCATGGACAACCTGCTGGTCGCAGGCCGCTGTGCATCCATGACCCATATGGGCCAGTCTGCCGCCAGGGTATCGGGTGCTTGCTTCGTGATGGGCCAGGCTGCAGGCACGGCGGCGGCGCTGGCGGTGCAAGCTGGGGTGTCACCGCGGGCGCTGGACGTAGGCGCGCTGCAACACAGGCTGCAAGCGGACGGAGCATATCTGGGCACCGAGCCGCTGTAGCCGCACTGACCTTACATGACCATAGCCCATACCCACAAACTACTTTAGAAACCATCCCGAGTGAAAACAATAACTATGAAATTAGTAGCTGCTCCCGCAATATTCTATTGTGCTACAGCCGTAATTTGCGTAAATTCCAGTGCACAGACAACGCCGCAGAGTGCGGCCAGCTACCCCAACAAACCCATCCGCATGGTGGTGCCCTTCACCCCCGGCGGCAGCACTGACATATTGGCCCGTGCCATAGGCTTGGAGCTCACCAAAGCCTGGGGCCAACCGGTTATCATCGACAACGTACCCGGCGCAGGCGGCAGCATTGGTGCCGACAAAGCCGCCAAGGCCGCAGCCGACGGCTACACCCTGCTGATGGGCCACATCGGCACCCTGGCCGTCAACCCCAGCCTGTACCCCAAGCTGCCTTACAACCCGGTGAAAGATTTTGCACCCGTGGCCTGGGTAGCCCGCGTGCCCAACGTGCTGGTAGTGCACCCCAGCGTGCCCGCACGCACCCTGCCCGAGCTGATCGCCTATGCCAAAAGCAAGCCCGGCCAGCTCGCCTACGGCAGCGGCGGCAACGGCAGCGCAGCCAATCTGGCCACCGAATACTTCAAACTGCAAACCGGCACCTCGCTACTGCACATTCCCTACCGAGGCACTGCGCCAGCGGTCACCGACCTGATGGGCGGACAAATCCAAGTCCTCTTCACCGGCGCACCCGCCGTGCTCGGCCAAGTCAAAAATGGCCAACTTCGGGCCGTCGCCGTCTCGAGCCCCACCCGCCTGGCCGCCCTGCCCGATGTGCCTACTGTGGCCGAATCTGCCAATAGCAAAGGCCTGACAGATTTAAAAGGCTTTGAAGCCGACCAGTGGTATGGCGTGGTCGCCCCCACAGGCACGCCACGCGACATTGTCTTGAAATTGAACGCGCAGATCAACCAAGCGCTGAATTCGCCAGAGCTGAAGGCGCGTCTGAACAATGAAGGTGCAATAGCCACACCGTCCTTGCCTGAGGTATTTGGCGAGTTGATAGTAAAAGAGATTGCCCGCTGGAAGCCCGTGATGACTTCGGGGCGGGTGAAGGCAGATTGATAGATCTGATCGGA
>JAYVDN010000727.1:0-3347 GCA_043749385.1 Polaromonas sp. | reverse complement strand
AAAAAAATCCTGAAATATCGCGTCTCGTTGCACCGCATAGGCCTCGCGCATCAGGTGGCGGGCCGGGTCGGCCTGCCAGCGCTTGTCGCTGAGCAAGCGGGGGGTGCGCACCAGCTCGCTGGGCACCCAGTCGGGGTTGAGCATCCAGGCGATGTTGATCACGTCCCACATAACCCAGCTATGAGGCTTGTGGCCCGGGTCGCCTACGATGGCCCATAAAGGGTTGTGTGTAAACAGGTGGTGCAAATACTGGCCCATAGCACCGCAGCCTTGCACATAGCGCTCTATCTCGGGCAGGGACAGCCGCAGTTGCGCGCCCACATGGTAGCCGGGCAAATACACATGCGGCACGCCGCTGTTAAGTAGCACTTGGCTGGCGGCCAGGTCTTGCTCCAGATTGAAGGAGTTATTGACCTGAGGCGCATGCGATGGGTAGCCGCTGGTCCACACCACCACGATGCGCTCTACGATGTCGGGCGCCAGCAGCAGGGCGCTGGCAATATTGGTCACGCAGCCCAGGGCCAGCACATACAGCGGCGGAGCACCCTGGTGGGCGCGGGCGCTGGCGATCAGGTGGTCTACGGCCTGGCTGTGCAGGGCCTGCGTGGCAGAAGGCAGGTAACCCGCGCTGCCGCGCAGCACGCGGCCTGCTGCGGGAACGCCCAGCAGGCCAAACACTTTCACTATCTCGTGGTAGCTGCGCTCCATGCCCTCGGCGGGTGGATTAAACGGGGCGGCATCTGCCTGTGCATGGGGTAGCGCGGCGCGCCGGTGGGCAAAAGAAAAGGGCGCGGCGTACACCGCTTGCACGTCCAGTTGCTGGTGCGATAGCAGTGCCCAGGCCAGCGCAAACTGGTCGTCGATCTCGTTGGCGGCGTCGGTGTCGATGATGACTTTGGGGCGGGCGGTTGGGGTGCTGGCCGTGTGGCTTGGGGGTGGGGCTAAGCGCGCACGGTACCAAGCGTCGTCGTATGTTGGGGGCATGGTCATAGGCTCAGTGGTGTTGCAGGCTGGCCAGGCGTTGCCAGTCTGCGGGTTCGTCGATGTCCCACAGCGCGGGCAGCTCGTGCCAGCTGGCCCCTGCCAGGAGCAGTTGCCGGCGGGTTAGCTGCAGGACCTGGGGTGTGCTCCAGGTGATGTTTTCAAATACCTCGGGCACGGAGCGGCGCAGGCCAATGAGCACGTAGCCACCATCTTCAGCGGGGATCAGCACCACGTCATGCTCTGCCAAGGCGGCTGCGGCTTGCTGCAAGTGGCCGGGCGAGAGCAGGGGGCAGTCGGTGCCCATGATGAGCAGGGGTATGGCCGCGTACTTGGCAAAATGCTCAGTGACGATGCCCTGCATTTTGTGGCCTAAATCGCCTTCGCATTGCACCTCGCAAGCGACGCCAGTGGTTTTGCGCAACGCCCGAAAAAAGCGTTGTTGGGCATGCGGCGCGCACCACAGCGTCACTGCTTGCGCTGCAAAGACTTGCGCCGTGTGCAGGGTGTGCAGCGTAAACCTGCGCTGCGCCCGCGCGGCACCAGCAGCGCCCAAGAGCGGGATAAGGCGGGTTTTGGCAAAACCCGCCAAGGGCGCTTTGGCCATCACCGCGACCGAGGCGGGGCTGGGCACAGGCGCTGGCAAATAGCCGTAGCGCTGTGCCAAAACATCTGGCTTAACGCCAAAATAATAGGCTGCACGCAAGCGCCACATGAGCAGCACCGTGCGCCACACGCCGTGCTTTTGCCAGCGGCGCGCCGAGGTGGTGACGCGCTCGCGCAAGCAGGCGGGTGGGCCGTAGTGGTTGAGGACTTTGCACAGCGCAAGGTCTTCCATCAGCGCGATAGGGGTAAAACCGCCAGAGGCTACATAAGTACCGCGCCGCACAAACATCGCCTGGTCACCGGTAGCAATGCCGGTCAGGCGCGAGCGCAGGTTCATCATGCCAGCCACCATGCCCAGCGGCCACACGGGGTTGTCCATTTGCACGTCAAATCGGCCCCAGTGCGCGGTGCGCAATGCCTGCGCGATCAAGCTATCGGCATCTGGCGGCAGTTGGGTATCGGCATGCAAAAACAGCAGCCCAGTGCTACGCGCCCCTTGTGCGCCCGCGTTCATCTGCGCGGCCCGCCCGCGCGGGGCCAGCAGCACGCAGTCAGCAAGAGCGCGGGCTATGGCCCAGGTACTGTCGGTGCTGCCGCCGTCTACCACCACCACTTCTGCGCCGCGTGCGCGCAGTGGCTGCAAGGCATGCAGGCGCTGCGCCAAGCCCTCGCCTTCGTTTAGCACCGGAATGACAATGCGCAGGCTCACAGCAGCGCGTCCAGAGCATCAAAGCCTTGCAGCACGGCCCGCACCGTGGCTGGGGCCAGGTAGTGGGCGGTACGCTCGCGCACATGTGCTACCAGCGCGTCGCTGCTGCGCTCTACCGACCAGTCTTCGCCAGCGCCGTCAGCTCGCGCCGCAGCGCCTGAGCTAGCGCGCCACTTGGCACACCAAGTGATGGACCACAACCACATGGCACGGCGCAGCGGCCCATGCCAAGGCCGCGCTGCCTGTGCGGCCGCACTGCCCACTGCCTGCGCCCATGCGGCGTAAGCCTGCGCTACCTCTGCGGTACTTAGCACAGTGCACGAATCGATATCCCAGGTGGTGGAGGTGTACAAAGTGGCGTGGGCCAAATCCAGTGCGGCATAGCTGTAGCGGCATTTTTCCAGGTCCACCAAGATGGCGCGACCATCGTCCCGAACTACAAAGTTACCCGGATGACCATCGAATGCAATCAGGCACTGCGGGGGGCGCGCTCTGCTGGCGCACAGCGCGGCTAGGTGCGCCAGTTCGGCACGCACCATGGCGAGGCTGTCGGGCGCCACATCGGCGGCAGAAAAGTAGGCAGCCTGCGCCTGTATCTCGGTCAGCAAATCTTGTAAGGGGTCGGCGGCACTGCGTAGCGGCGCGCGGGCAGCGATGGGCGGCACAGCCAGCGCGTGCAGGGCGGCCAAAGATTGCGCGATAGCTCTTAAATCAACTGGCAAAGCGGCGTTACGCCCCACGATCTCTTGCACCAGCAATGCGCCGCGCGGCAAATCGTCGGAAGGCGGCAAGCAGCCCATCAGCCTGGGCGCGTAGCCCGCGGCGCTGGCGCGGGTAAAGCAGGCAACCTGGTAGGCCAGATTGTCCGCCGCGCCCAGCTGCATTTGGCTTTGCTTCGGGATCCGTGCCAGCATGCCAGTGCCCAGCAGGCGTACATGGTCATGCGCCAAGCCTTTGTCTTGCAGGCGTTGCAGCCCTGCAAAGGGGTGCTGGATACCTTGGCGCGCCAGTGCGTTGGCCAAAGCTGTGCACAAGGGGTCGGTTTCAGAGG
>JAYVDN010000726.1:0-1604 GCA_043749385.1 Polaromonas sp. | reverse complement strand
CCCACCCCTGCCGTCCCATCACCCACTTCGTCCTCAGTCGCCTCGCGGATACCGGCTACCTTGAGGTGCAGGCGGATGGCGATGCCGGCTAGGGGGTGGTTGGCGTCTAGCACCACGTGTTCGGGGTAAATCTCGGTGATGGTGTAGAGCAGGTCGGGCGGGGCGTCGGGGTTGCAGCCGGGGGGCAGGCCTTCAAAGCTTTGGCCTTCTTCGATCTTTTTGGGGAACTTGCTGCGCGCTTCTAAAAAGATGAGTTTGTCGATAAAGTCGCCAAACGCATCTTCGGGCTCCAAGTGCAGGTCCAGGCTGTCGCCTACCTCGTGGCCTTGCAGGGCTTCGTCGATTTTGGGCAGCAGGTCGCCACCGCCGACTAAAAATTCTACCGGCTTGTCCAGCACGTCGAGCTCTTCGCCCAAGGTGTCTTTGAGCGTCCAGGTGAGGGCCACCACGCATTGGGGGGTGATGTGGGTGAGGGGTTCGTTGATATCGTCATTCATAGGGCAGAATTGTCCCATGAATATAAAAAACCCTATCGCCTTGCTCGGCGGCATCTCGCCCGAGCTGTTTATGCAAAAGTACTGGCAAAAAAAGCCACTTGTTATTCGCGCTGCCGTGCCGGGCATGCAGCCTTTGGTGCCGCGCGATGCGCTGTTTGCCATGGCTGCGAATGAGGCTGTCGAATCGCGCCTGGTGGAGCAGAAAAAAGGGGCGTGGAAATTCAGCCACGGCCCGATAGGCGAGGGTCCTGATGGCCTGCAGCCGGGCGAGAAAAAGCCCGTCGCGCTGCCCCCGCTCAAGCGCGCCGACTGGACGCTGCTGGTGCAAGGGGTAGACCTGCACCACGACGGCGTGCATGACTTGCTACAGCAATTCAGATTTGTGCCTGATGCGCGGCTGGACGATTTGATGATCTCCTACGCCACCCAGGGCGGCGGCGTGGGCCCGCACTTTGACAGCTACGACGTGTTTTTGCTGCAAGCCAGTGGCCGCCGCCGCTGGCGCATTGGCGCGCAAAAAGACTTGAGCTTGCGGGAGGACGTGCCGCTCAAAATCCTGGCCAACTTCACCCCCACGCAAGAGTTTGACCTGGGCCCCGGCGACATGCTCTACCTGCCGCCGCGCTACGCCCACGACGGCGTGGCGCTGGACAACGACTGCCAGACGTATTCCATAGGCTTTCGCGCCCCCAGCACCGAGGAGCTAGCCCGCGAGCTGATGCACCGTGTGGCCGACGAGATAGAAAACGAGGTCCTGTACACCGACCGCGCCCAGCTAGCCACGGCCCAGCCGGGCGAGATACCGCCCGAGCTGCAAAGCTTTGCCACCCAGGCCGTGATAAAGGCCTTGGCCGACCCGACCTTGATGCAGCAGATACTGGGCGAATACCTCACTGAGCCCAAAAACAATGTGTGGTTCGACGCCGCAGAAAAAGCAGGCAAAACCCTCAAAAAATACCAAGCGCTGCGCCTGGACCGCCGCAGCCGCATGATGTACGACGCAAAGCATGTGTACCTGAACGGCGACAGCTGGAAGGTGGCTGGCAAAGACGCCAAGCTACTGCGCAAACTGGCCGATGCGCGTAGACTAGGTCCGCAAGATTTGGC
>JAYVDN010000725.1:0-2939 GCA_043749385.1 Polaromonas sp. | reverse complement strand
AAGCTCCTTTACGGGCTTGGTGTCCCACGGAGTAAACGGGCTGTGCATAACTTTCTGAAACTTTCACTTGAACTCCCTGAGACTAAGCATACAAGGAGGAGGAGGCCCTAGGCCGCCCCGGGGGACAGCCGCGTACCTGAAGTAGCACCGTCGCCCTGATCATGTACAAAACGAACAGACGAAATCGACCCGATTCCGTACAAAACGAACGGGCAACATCGACCCGATCCAGTACAAAACGAAGTAGCGCCGCCAACTCACGGCGATTGACGCAGCAACAGGTTTACTTGCCCAGCAAGTCGGTAATTTTTTTACCCTCAAAGCGCTCATGTACCGCCGCGTTGTCCGGCACGCAGTCGGGGCGGGACTGGGTTTGGGAGAGCTTTTCTATCGCTTGCCATAGGAGCGCAATCTGCGCCTCCTGGCTGCTGGCGTTGTCTACCAGGCTGCGCATGGCCAGGCTGAGCGGGTCGTCGTCTTGCGTAATGCCGTAGGCAGAGAATTTCTTTTCATGCGTGGTGACATCGGCGCTGTGGCCGTCCTTGGACGGGATGATGCGCGCCGGGATGCCCACCGCCGTGGCACCCGCAGGCACGGGTTTGATCACCACGGCGTTGCTGCCGATCTTGGCCCCGTCGCCCACCTCAAAGCCGCCCAGTATCTTGGCCCCGGCGCTGACCACTACGTCTTTGCCCAGCGTGGGGTGGCGCTTGGCCCCTTTGTACAGCGAAGTGCCGCCCAAAGTGACGCCCTGGTAGATGGTGCAGCCATCGCCTATCTCTGCCGTCTCACCCACCACCACGCCCATGGCGTGGTCGAAAAACACCCGCTCACCGATGACGGCACCCGGGTGGATCTCAATCCCCGTCAGCCCGCGCGCGATGTGCGAGATAAAGCGGCCAGACCACTTGGAGCCATGCGTCCAGCACCAGTGCGCGCGCCGGTGTAACACCAGGGCGTGCAGGCCCGGATAACAGGTCAGCACCTCCCAGGTGCTGCGGGCAGCGGGGTCGCGGTCAAGGATGCATTGGATGTCAGAGCGCAGGCGGGTAAACATGCTTTGTAGTGTACTGTTTTAGTCGGGTATAGGCGCTGGGTGTGTGTTTATCCGCATGGTTGATGTGGCTTCGCCTAGGGCAGCTTTGCCCTGCTGTGCTGCGGGTTGGGCTTGCAGCATGGCCTTGGCCACCCCACGCAGAATGTGGATTTCTTCTTCGCGCAACTCGGCCCGGTTGAGCAGCGCATTCAGGCGCGGCATGAGCTTTTTGGGCGCTGTGGGGTCGAGGTAGCCTATGTGCACCAAGGCTTGCTCCAGGTGGGTGAGCAGGCCACTGACCGCACGGGCATCGGCCACGGGCGTGGCGGGGTTGGCAGCCTGCACGGCAAAGCCGCCCAGCGCTTGGCGCCATTCGTAGGCAACCAGCTGCACGGCGCTGGCCAGGTTGAGCGAGCCGAACTGGGGGTTGGTGGGGATGCTCAGGGCGGCGTGGCAGCGGTACACGTCTTCATTGCGCATGCCAAAGCGCTCGCAGCCGAAAAGAAAGGCCATGCGAGGGGCAGCGGCCAGCTCTAAAGCACCATTTTTATAAGCCAAATCGGCCTCTAGCCCTTTAGAATATCGCGGGAGCAGCTCTTTATTTAATAGCGTTTCAAAGTAAGCGCGCACGGCAAAAGTGGGTGGCCCAAAGTCGCGTGGGGTCATCGCCGTGGCGCACAGGTGGTCTACGCCGTCTAGCGCTTCGTCCAGGGTCTCGACGACGCGGGTTTTGTCCAGCACGTCGTTGGCACCGCTGGCGCGTTGGATGGTTTCCTCGCGCCGCAGCACATTGGCCCAGCGGGGCGCTACCAGCACCATGTCGTCAAAGCCCATGACCTTAAGCGCCCGCGCGGCAGCGCCTACGTTGCCTGCGTGGGAGGTGTTAATGAGGATGAAGCGGGCCATAGATCAGGGAACAGGGGGCGGGATGCAGGTGGAGGCGTTACGCGCGGCCTGCCAAGCGCTTGAGGCCTTGCCATTGCTGGCTCCAAAAACCGCGCCCATAGTCGCGGCCCTGCTCTACCTGGTCGCGCACGCCTGTAGGGTCAAAACGTTTCTCGTAATTGGCGGTGCCGAATAAGCTATCCCACCACGGCAGGAGTACGCCAAAGTTGTGTCCACCCAGGACTTTCGAAGGCGTGCTCTCATGCCCAATGCCGATAGCATGGTGCAAGCGGTGAAAGCGGGGGCTGACCCACAATCGCTCGCCTACCGTGCCAAACCACAGCCTCAAATTAGCATGCTGGAAGCTTTCGCTGAGCTGGGTGAAGGCGACGAAGGCCACAAACTGGCCTGGGGCAACGCCGATGGCCTGGGCCGAGAGCACCAGCAGGCTGTCCACTATCAAATCGTCCAGCAGATGGTTACGGTTGTCGCTCCACACCGTCATTTGCCGCTGGGCGTGGTGCAGGCTGTGCAGTTGCCACCACCAATGAAATTGGTGCTGCCCACGGTGGATCCAGTAGGCAATGAAGTCCAGCACCACCAGATAGGCCACAAAGCTCAGCAGAGGGTGGCCGGTGATGCCCAGCACCTGGTCCAGATGCAGGCCACTCAAGCCCTGCTGGCGCAGTGCGCCAAAGGCCATGTCAAACAGCGGGTCTACGGTCAGAAACAGCGCCACCCTAAACAGCCCCAGGCGGTGTACCAAGGTGTAGAGAATGTCGGTGCGAATGGTGGCTTTGTTGATAATGGGCTCTACCGGGCGCAGGCGCTGCAAAGGCACCAGCACGCAGACGATGACGATGATTTGCAGCAACCCCACCAGCAACCAGCCCGTGCCTTCAAACCCCTCCTCCAGTACCGCACCCATGCCCAGATGGAACATCAGCGGCTGCACAGCGGATTCAAACAGCCATTGCTGCGCTTGGGCAAAAAGATTGACTAGGTAATCCAGCATCCA
>JAYVDN010000724.1:0-1681 GCA_043749385.1 Polaromonas sp. | reverse complement strand
GATGGGCGACTTTAGCCCCAACTGGCGCGAAGGCTGGGCCAACTATGCGTTAACACCACGCGATGCGGTAGGCGCAGGTGGCCTTTGGATGCGCTCGGATGACAAGCAGCGCACCCGCACGTTCACCGAGGCCACCTACACCCGCCTGGTCAAGCGCTGGAACGGCGAGCACTCGCAGACCAATGTGTGGTTTGTGCTCGGCGCAGGGGGCGTCACCGGCAACGACTTTGCGGGCAGCCGCACCATGCTGGCACCCGGATTTTCGGCCGACTACGAGACGACCCGGGTGTATGTGTCAGCTGCCGCGCGCCTGTACAGGGCGCAGGGTGTGAACCACGACTTTGCCTCTGCGCGAGTGGGATTTTCTTTCTACGAGGTGGATTACGACGAAGTCCAGCCCTGGCTGGTGCTGGAGGCGCGGCGCATGCGCGGTTTATCCGACAAAATCGAAATCACACCCATGCTGCGCTTGATTCATAACCGGTACTTTATTGAGTTGGGATTGAACAACTCCAAGCAAGGCCGGTTTAACTTGATGTATATTTTCTAAATGGAGTTTGACCATGAAATTGTTAACTACTAAATTGATAGCCGTTTGTGCATTTTTTTATGGGGCTAGTGGCTTATTTTCTATAAGTTATGCGGCTGAATCCGTGAAGGTGACGGTCAACGGCATGGTGTGCGCTTTCTGCGCGCAGGGCATTGAAAAGCGCCTGTCCAAGCTGCCTGCGACCAAAGCAGTGTTTGTCGATTTAAAACAGAGAACCGTAGCGGTGGAGGCCAAAGAGGGCCAAAAACTGGACAGCCAGACCATTCGCACTGAGATTACCGACGCGGGCTACGATGTGGTGAAGCTAGAGGCCAGCACCCTGTCAGTCGCCGATATTCGAGCCGAATTGAAAGCCAGAAAATGAGCTTGCTCACCTCACAAGACGGACAACGAGAGAGCCGTAGTGGTTTTGCTGCATCGCTACTCTCGTTGTTTGCCAGTTCTTCTACCTTGGTGTGCTGCGCGCTACCGGCTTTGCTGGTGGCGCTGGGCGCAGGCGCGGCGCTGTCCGGTTTGGTCAGTGTTTTTCCGCAATTGGTGTGGCTATCGGAGCACAAAGTGGCGCTGTTCAGCTTTGCAGGTCTGATGCTCATGGCCAGCGGTGCATTGCAGTGGCATAACCGTTTTGCGCCCTGCCCGGTAGACCCCTCGCTGCGGGAGGCTTGCCTGCGTACCCGCAAGGTTGCTGGCAGAGTCTGGGCGACCAGCGTGCTGCTGTACTTGGTGGGGGCGTGGTTTGCGTTTGCTATGCCATGGTGGGCAGACTTATAATTTGCTACAAATACAGTAGCTTGTTGCGCATTATTTCACTGGGCAAAAGGGCATTTTTATTGTGTAATAGTGCATGCCTAAAGCCTTTCGCCACACCCTTGTTTCCATTCGTGACCTGATGGTCTCGTTTGGCCCGTTCATCGCGCTGGGCGTCATCTTGCTGGCGCTCGCGTACTGGTGGCTAGACCCGAATCCACCTAAGACTGTCACTTTGGCCGCAGGCCCTGCGCAAAGCGCCTACGACGAGTTCAGCAAAAAGTATGTCAAAGATCTCAAAGCCAGCGGCATTGACGTGGTGGTGTTGCAAACCGAGGGTTCATCGGCCAACTTGCAACTTTTGCGCGAAGGCAAAGCCGACAT
>JAYVDN010000723.1:0-14561 GCA_043749385.1 Polaromonas sp. | reverse complement strand
CGACCCGGTGACGGGCAACAAGGTGCGCCTGCTTGATGTCACCCGGCCGCCGGTATTTCTCTCCGGTGGTGGCGGCATGGTGTCGACCGCGCGCGACTACCTGCGCTTTGCCCGCATGCTGCTCGCTGGTGGCACGCTGGACGGCGTGCGCATCTTGTCGGCCAAAACCATTGCGCTGATGACCAGCGACCATCTGGGCGCCGACATCATCCGCGCCAGCCGCGTGCCGGGTGCCAACACCGAGTACATCCCCGGCCCAGGCTACGGCTTTGGGCTGGGCTTTGCGGTGCGCCTGGCTGGTGGCGAGGCCAGCAATGCGGGCAGCGCAGGCGACTACGCCTGGGGCGGCTTGGCAGGCACGTATTTCTGGAACGACCCGAAAGAAAACCTCATCGCCATCTGGATGATGCAAGGGCCGTACCAGCGGGAGTACTACCGCAATTTGTTTAAAAACCTGGTGTATGGCGCGTTTTGATTTGCTTAGCGGTAGTGCCCATGCCGCTCCAGCACCTCAATCTTGTAGCCGTCCGGATCCTGGATAAAAAAGAAGCGCGCTAGCAGCTCTTCGCCGCGTTTGAATTCTTTGATGGCCAGCGGTGCGTAGCCTGCGGCGGTGATGGTTGCATGTTTGGTGGCAACATCGTCCACCACCACGGCCACATGGCCGTAGCCGTCGCCGTGGGTGTAGGGCTCTTTGCGGTCTTTGTTGTAGGTGAGCTCGATCTCAGAGTCGTTTTGCGCATTGCGTAAATACACCAAAGTGAAATCGGGAAAGTCCAATGTGTGGCTGGGGTGCAGGTCTAGCACCTTGCTGTAAAAGGCGAGCGACGCTTGCAGGTCGCGCACGCGGATCATGGTGTGGATAAGTTTGGTCATCTATTAAAAAATCGGCATTAATGCGTCACAAAACCAGATGGTTCAGACAGCGTTGCACTAAAAACGTGGGGGCTTTGGCTGGTTTGTTCCAGCATATCGCATTTGCGCCGCAGGTAACGCATACAGGTGACGCGCAGAAAGGACGAGAAGTTAAGCACGTCCCCCCGGTAGAGCAAGATTTCGTCGTGGAACTTGGCAATCAAGGCATTGGTGGTGATGTTTTCATCGGCTGCCAGTCTGGCCAGCGTGTCCCACACAAAGTTCTCTACCCGGATGCTGGTGAGCACACCGTGGATACGCACGGTGCGCGAACGCGACTCGTACAGAATGGGGTCGGCTTTCACAAAAAATTCACACATACGCATGTCTCCTGTGGGGCCCACTAGCGGCCTGAACACGATCATGCCTCAAAGCGCCTTCTGTGTCATCTGCCCGGCGATGTAATCGGCCTGGCGAATCGCCAAGGTGACAATGGTGAGGGTAGGGTTCTCGGCCCCGCCGGTGGTGAACTGGCTGCCGTCGCTGATGAACAGGTTGCTGATGTCATGCGTTTGGCCCCATTTATTCACCACGCCATCGCTGGCCTTGGCGCTCATGCGGCTGGTGCCCAGGTTGTGGGTGGAAGGGTAGGGCGGTGTGCGGAAGGTGCGCACGCTACCCGCGGCTTGGTAGATGCGCTCGCCTTGGGTGAAGGCGTGGTTGCGCATGGCGATGTCGTTGGGGTGGTCGTCAAAGTGCACATTGGGTGCGGCATTGCCCCACTTGTCTTTTACTTTGGTGTTGAGGGTCACGCGGTTAGTCTCACGCGGCATGTCTTCGCCCACCAGCCACATGCCGGCCAGGTTGGTGTAGTTGTCCATCCACCAGGCAAAATCTTCGCCCCAACCACCGGGGTCCAAAAATGCGGCCATAAAGGGCACGCCCAGCGCCAGAGTTTCCAGCTCGTAGCCACCGGCAAAACCGCGTTTGGTGTTGTGGCCCGCCTCGTCGCGCACAATGCCGGCCATGGTGGTGCCACGGTACATGTTGACTGGGTCTTTGAAGGCCGCATACACCGATCCCGTCATGTGGCGCATGTAGTTGCGCCCCACTTGGCCCGATGAGTTGGCCAGCCCGTCTTTGAACTTGTTGGAAGCCGACAGCAGCAGCAGGCGCGGGGTTTCAATCGAGTTGCCCGCCACGCAGACGATGCGCGCCTTTTGGCGCTGCTCTTTGCCGTCTTTGTCAACGTACACCACGCCCGTCACCTTGCCTGCGTCGTTGTGCTCAATGCGGGTAACGTGCGAGTCTGGCCGCAAGTCCATGTTGCCAGTTTTTTCTGCCTTGGGTAGCTCGGTGTAGAGCGTAGACCACTTGGCTCCGCTCTTGCAGCCCTGAAAGCAAAAGCCCAGCTGCATGCAGCGCCCCCGGTCATCGCGGGGCTGGCTGTTGATCGCCATGTTGCCGGTGTGCACGTCTTTGTAGCCCAGCTTGGTGGCACCGGCGTGCATGACCTTGAAGTTGTTATTGCCTGGCAGGCCGGGGATGCCGTTGGTGCGCGTGACACCCATTTTGTCTTCGGCCTTGGCATACCAAGGCTCCAGCTCTTTGAGGCTGATGGGCCAGTCCAGCAGGTTGGCCCCTGCAATGCTGCCGTAATGCGTTTTGGCGCGAAACTCGTGGTCTTGCAGGCGCAGCGATGCACCCGCCCAGTGGGTAGTGGTGCCGCCCACGGTTTTGCAGATCCAGGCGGGCAGGCCAGCAAAGTCTTTGGCCACGCGCCAGTTGCCCGAGGTGGTGCGCGGGTCGAGCCAGGCCAGCTGCATAAACGACTTCCACTCGTCGTTGATGAATGTCGCTTGGGACTGCATCGCTCCCGCCTCCAGCACCACCACTTTGACGCCTTTTTGGCACAGCTCGTTGGCCAGCGTACCGCCGCCTGCGCCTGAGCCGATGATGACGACCACCGAGTCGTCTGTGTTTTGAAATTTTGCCATGTCTGTCTCCTGTGTTGCGGCAGCGTTGGTCGCAGCGCCGCGTGAATGGGGAAAAGCAAGAATAGGGGCTGACTTAGCCCATGAATGGCTTGGGGCTAGCACTCTCACTAGGCTCGGGCAACCACTTCAGGTCTTGAAAGCCGCGCGAGATGTAGCCGCCTTTCTCCCAGGCCGAGCCGGGGTAGCCAAAGGTGGCATAGGCCATGTCGTTGTCGTACAGCGAGGTGATGCATTTGCCGCGCACGGTGTTGAAGAAAGGCTTGCCCTGGATGGCTTTGACGGACTTGAGTTGAGCTGTAGCGCTGGCCTTGCCAAAGTCGCCGCCTGTGGCTTTGTTCAGCGCGGCAATACCGTCTTTGAGTTCTTTGGCTGCCTTGGCATCGCCGCTGGCCGCGCCGTCCAGATCTTTGGCCAGCAGGGCATACACCGCGTCGGGCAGCTTCGCGTGCGGGTACAGCACACGTCCCATCTTCATCAGGGTCTCGCCTTCGGCCTGGCTCAGGGTTTTGAGTTCTACTGCCCACACCGTAGACGGTGCCAGCAGGGCCAGTGCGCTGCCCGCCGCCAGTGAGCCCATCAGCACGCCCGAGCCTTTGAGCAGGTGGCGGCGTGTGAGCGGCAGGTTTTGTTTGGGCACTTGGCCGTCGTGCTCTTGGCAACTGCTGTCGGTGGCAACAGCGATGGGAATGGTCTTCATGTCTGTGTCTCCTTGGGGTTGAACGTTGCCTGATGCCGAATGCAACCCAGGCCCGTAGACAAATTCTAGGAGTTGAAAGTTGCTAGTAGGTGATAAGCCTATAACTACAGGGAAAGCACTAGGTTTGACAATTTGTAAGAGTGCGGTCTTTGCGGCTCCGAGGTAGCGTCCAAGCCTGCAAGGCGCTGGCCGAGAGTCGCATCTAGACATGAGAGACGCTACACATTCAGTAGCTGCTCCCGCGATATTCTAAAGGGCTACAGCCTCATACCTATCTGAAAATAGCCCATTTCCAGGTGCTTTTGAAGCCCCAAGGCGCTCAAAAAATGCAAATTCTGCTCAATACGTGAGATTTCCATCCCCTATTTTAGATATCCACAAGGCTGCAGCCCTTTAAAATATCGCGGGAGCAGCTACGTTATTTGAAGCAGACACGACGGGCTTTGGCGTCAGTGACCAATAAATCCGGTTGCTCCAATTTAACGCGCCCGTCGTTCGCGCCTGGCCTGGTCAAAACGCGCTTCGTGGTTTACCCGCGAACTCGCCCACGGCGAAGGGCTTCTGAAAGCAGTGTGCCAGTGGCTCGGTTTATTTGGATTTTGCCAGCGTCTCTTTGATCCGCTTTACCAAATCATGGGATATGTAATGCGGGCCATCAAATAAATAAACCGGCAAACCCCGGTAAGTGCGCAGTTGCTCGCTGATCTCATCGACGGTGGCACTGCGAAATGCGCCCTCAGACTTGGGGCGAAAGCCTTCTGCGATGATTTTTACCCGGGCTTGCCCCAACCGCTGCGACAAGACTACGGCATACTCGCGTGCCACGGCGGCGGTACGTGCATGGACCCCCACCCCGTCTTGAAACATCACACCAACGTCTTTTGGCAGCCAGTTATCCAGCCAGGCGGCCAAAGGTTCTGCGCCAATGTTGGCCCGGTCATATACGCTGATCCAGAGTGGGCGCGGTAGCTTGGCCAACAGGGGTCCGATGGTTTGGGCATCGCTCCAAGTACTGTCTACTTCTACCGGAAAATACCAGCCAACGACATTGAGCGCGATGGGCAGTTTGGCCAAGCGCTCGGATTGTGCAACCAAATCCGCAACATCTGCCCGCGCAGCTGTCTCATCAAAACGACCCGCCAGACCCAAAATGACCTCCTGCGCCCAAGGCTCGCCAGCAATGCGGTGCCAGTCGGGTATCTGAGGCGCAGTTTTTTGGTGGGAACCTTCCAGATAGCTTATTCCATCTACAGCCACCCACTGCACCAAAAGTTTTCGGGCACCTATCTCCTGCCAATTGCCCCGCGCATGGATGGACGCGTTGTCCAACTGCCAGACAATGCCCTCTACGGGCTCCGAGAGATTTGGCGTCAGGGTTTGGCATCCCGCCAAAAGCGCGAGTGCTGCAACGGACGTTGCCAAACCAGCAGATCGCATCGCCTGCATTGCGCGTAAGCAACCGGGATAGCGATCCGCCTGGGCGATCTTCAGGGAAGGATTTTGCTGGGTACAGTCCATGTGTAACCCAAAGCCGTGATGCCAGTGATCAAACTCTTGAAATCGGCCAAACCGGGCTTGCCCACTGCGGGCTCCAGCCAGAATGGATGAAAGAAGAAGGATGCATAGCCGTCACGTACCGTCTTGGCGTACTCGGCGTTAGTCAATATGTCCTGCCAGGTGTAGTTAAAGTTGGAGGTAGGATCAATGTTGCTGATGTCGTATTCGATATTGCCCAGATTTTCCGGCAGCACGCGCTGTCCATAGTAGTCCTTCTTGATCACATACGGGAAGATCTGTCCCACCGCAAAGTCTTTGTTGGCGCCCGCGTTAAAGTTGGGTTGATCGGCCGTGTAGTACACCACGCGCTGGTAAGTTGTATTGAATGCCAATGGCACGGCCTTGGAGCTCAGGGCTGACGCATGGTAGTGCGGCGTTTCCCATGCGACGGGGTTGTAGCCATTGCTTCTTAACTCCTGCAGGCCGGCGTTGAGTCTACCCAGCGCCCATGCCGTTGAGTCCTCCACCACAGGGGCATTGGTCACAATGTTCCAAAACTCGTAGTCATCGCCGCTGACCCCCGTGTGTCGGTTTCGCAAATTACTGTACTGATGGGTGTAACCATGCATCACGACCTCGCCGCCGCGTGGCAGAGCGTAGTTGATTGCCCGTTTCAGGTTGGTAGCTTGCGACAGCGGCACCGTCATTGGAATGCCACCGTTGTAGACCCCTAACGCGTCCACGTAATGCGGGATGACAGCGATAGAAAATGGGATTCTGCGCTGGTACAAGTAATCTGTCAGCGATTTCATGGACGCCACCGTCACCAGAGCACCGACATCTTCCAGGCGTACCATGGCCTTATGGCTTTCGGCGTGGTTAATACCCAGGATGTCGTGCAACAAATCGGTCAACACCAGATACCGGTCACGCGGCCCGATATAGCTGAAGGGCAGATCGGCGAAATACCAAAAATTACCCGAGCGGGTCACATACGGCGCAGTCTCTGCCGTCTTGGGGTTGGAAGCGTTAACCAATGCGGCGGCTTTCGTAGGGTCGGTAATGGTGGTGACACCATACTCGGGGTCCGCATTGATGGCATTTGATGCACCGTCAAACGCGTAATACTTGACGAATGGCTTGCTCTTGTAGGTGATAGTGTTAAAAAAGCCCGGCGCAGGGTTGCTTGCGGTCGGTATGGCATTCATGCCACGCAGCGTGGAGAAATTAAAGCCAAATTTTGTAGCAAAGGTATAGTTTGGATCCCATGCCAGTTGCCATAGGTTGTATTTGAACCAAACCACCGTCTTTTGCGTGTTGTAGATATCGGCCACGAAAGCAGGCGGCAGCGTGTTGTTGTAATAACCACCCAAATAGAATACCGCGTCGTACGCCTCCACCTGGCCTGCGGTGTAGCTCTCCACATCTTGCAACTGCACCGTCGCATCAAAGTGCGCCATGAGGTTTTTCAGCATGATGCCGTAGGCCATGCTGAGTTTGCTGTATTCCGTATTTGGCGGGGCGTCGTAGACAATCAATGTTTTAGGTACTGTTTGAGCGCTGACAGGCTGCAGGGCCAGGCTGATCGTCAGTGCGAGGATGGCGCTCAAAGCGTGCAATAGTCTTTTCATGATAAATGCTCCGTTGGGATAAGTTATTTCGTTTTGGACTTGGGCTTGGTGTCCGGCTTGGGCGTATCCTCATCCAGTGTGTCGTCGCGCGTGACATCTTTTTTATGATGCTTCGAATGGTGATGTGCCCGCTGACTTCGCTTAACCTCCTCGGGGTGCATGCCCACATGTTTTTGCACCATGTGGGAGCCCAGTGGCAAAGGCGGTGGCACCACCGACTGGGCCAGTGCAACGATGGAACAACTACTCAGGGCGCAGGCAATCAGAGGGGTTTGCCATACTCCGGGTTTTGTGTACTTGGTCATACAATTTTCCTTTCATGTGATGTCAATACGATAACGTGGCTCTTAAAAAAACCCCTTTTGCGCGCGCATCGCCACCTATGCGGCCTCGGTATTGCAGTGATAGATCAAGGTGCGAACGAGGTGCGCTGTAGCGGTCTTCGTTAAACCATTGACGAAAATTAACCCCTACACCCGCCCCCACCGCCTGCTTCGATCCAATCGCGACATTGGAGTCGTAGTCAGCCCCCAACACCAGGTGCGGCATCAGTACCGAGCGTGGGCTGATGGCATCGAGCCTAAAGCTGCGCCCCGCAATGCCTTCAACGACGGCGTAGGATTGGCGTTGATGGATATAGCGCCCGGCTTCTGCGTAGACACTGGTCGTCGTCCAGCTGGGTGCCTCGACCCTGATATCCGTACCCGCGCTGGCAGAATACGCAGTACGCACCAACCAGTCCGTGCTGGTCTTGTTGCCGATGGCAATCCGACGCTCGATCGCGCCAATCAAGTTCACATGGGCCAGCGGTTTCACGCGTGCACCCACGGCTCCTTGCACACTCTCTGAACCGGTGGGGTAATTGGCCTTGCTCGACAGGGTCGCCGACAGACCACTGTAGAGCTCCAACGTGCGCCCCCCCTGATAACCAAAAGGCCGCCAGTAAACCTCTGCACTGGATTGCAAATTGTCGTTGGCAGCGCTGGCCTGAGTGGTGCCTGGATTGGCTGGCGATATGCCCCGGTATGCCAGGGACGCAGAAACTCCCCAATCACGGGTGCGCTCGGCAATTTCCCGTCTGGTATCAAACAAGGGCTGCGCAACCAGCGCCAGTTGCCCTGCCTCGCTGGCATCGACGGCTTTTCTAAACTGCCTTAAAGCGGCGTTGTAGCGCCCCAAACGGCTGGCAGCAAATGCTGCATCCAGCCTTGCGGTATCTGGCAGTTTTTTTTGCGCCTCTGCCGTATCAAAGGCTGACATGGCGTAGGTATCTTCCCCCACTTGTATTGCAAGATATGCCACATTAACAAGAGATTCATTTCTCAGCAATCCAGCCTGTGCGGCTGCCACATAGCTTTCTCGGGCTTTTTCCTTTTGACTAAGCTGAACTAGCAAATTGATTTCGCTGTACAAAGACAGCTTCTGACTGTCCAGCGCGGCATAGGCGTCTTCACGCGCAAGCTCTACCTTACCCAGACGATGCCTGACGACGCTACGCGCCGCCTGTATCTCGCTGCGGTTGACGCTGGTTTGAGTAAACGCCGCCAGATACTCGCTCGCAATTTGCTCTGCCTGTTCAAACTGCTTGTCGGCAACCAGGCTGTTGATCAACAACAGTCTGTAGACCGCACTTTGCGGTGACATCGTCAGCGCTTGTTGGGCATTGTTTGCAGCCACTGCATAGTCACGTGCACTGAACGCTGCATAGGCCAATTGGGCAACGCTTGCGGCGGCATCGGCACGTGTTTGCCCAGGCCATACATCGCAAGCGGCTGTGTAGATACTCCCCGCACATATCACCCCCGGCGCTGCCAATGGTGGTGCCCATGCTGCATCAAGATTGACAAAAATACTGCGCTGCATGCTTGCATTGGCCATTTGCCGACGCAGCGCAATGCTGGTGTCGGTTGTTTCATCCAAAGGGGCCAACCACACAAGCGCACGCCCAGGCTCTGCAGCTGCCATGGCCGCCTGAGCGGCAATCATTCTGAAATTATTCAACTCAGTAGGTGTCAATCTGACATCTCCAACTGCTTGGTCAAAGTCTGCCCACGCCTGGGGTTTTTGTCCCAGCTCAAGCCTCGCGTGGGCGCGCAGCACATAGAGAACCGGTGCGCCGTTAAAATCCTTCAGCGCATCCGTCGCGGCTTCGATGGCGGTGCTGTATTGATGTATCAACAACAGCGTACTGATCCATTGCACGCGATGTGCCAGAACACTGGTTGCGTACTCCATCCCTTTACGGGATTCCTGCAATGCAGCTTGCGTCTGGCCATTTGCCAGCGCCTTGTTCGCTGCGTCAAATCTTTGGTGCGCGAGGTACCTGCGAACTGTCTGGTGCAGTTGCCGCAACTCAGAGTTTTCTGATGCCAGGTTGACAGTTAGCGCCTTGCTGGCGATCTGGTCAGCCTCATCGTAGTTTCCACTTTGCGCAGCGACATAGGTGAGCAGATGCAGGTAGGCGCCGTTGTCGGGTGCCTCACGAACGGCCTCACGGGCAAATGCAAGCGCGCTTGCATAATCCCCGTCGGCGCTACGCTTATAGGCCTTGTCGGCGGCTTGGTATCCGGGCGGCAAACTGTGTACTTGTACTGCTTTCGCTTGGTCACTTTCTTGGGGCGGAGTTTGAATTAACTTGGCCGCTGTGCTTTTAGCTGACTCCGGCTTGGGAATGGGTTTTTTAACAGAGCTGTGCGCAATGCTTTTCAGCTTGGTCTTCGAAACGCTGGCGAAGGGCATTAATGCAACAGGATTCGGCACCGCAATCGCACTTACGCCAGAACTTGTGCCAGGACTGGCGACAGGGCTGGATTGAATTGCCGCCACGATAGGTTGCGCTTGGGTTTGCCAATCACTCAGCACTTTGAGCAGTTGTACATTGCCCGGGTTGCGTTTGAGCTGCTCGGTCACAACCGCAATAGCCCGTGTTTGGTCTCCAAAGCGTCGGTAGGCTAGTGCAAGATAGGTGGCTACGGTCGGATTATTAGGGGCCATTGCGTGAGCGCGTTCGAACTCGGCCAAAGCGACGCTACGGTCTCCACGCTCTAAGGCGGAGAACCCTTTTTGCAGGTGGGGATAGAGCAGGAAACTCTCCAGTTTTCCGCTCTGCGCACCGGTTTCAATGCTTTGGCCATAGGCAAGATGCTCCGCGCAGACCAGAGAGAGTGCAAGCAGTGTGACTGCGCGTTTCATGGCTCATGCTCTCTTGAGTAGGGGTTCGTCAACAGGCAGCCAACCGGCTTGGCGCAGTAAAGCGACTACCGATAGCTGTAGCTGTGTCTGCAGGTGCAGCGCTTCATCCAGGATGGCTTGGGTGATAACGCCTTGGTTGACCAAAAACGCGCCTAACGGCAGAACTGTTTTTTCTCGCCGTATTAACAGCGCATTCAATGCGGCGGGTTCAATGTGTCCTAACGACTTGAGAATGTCACCCAGAAATAGCTGCTTGGATACGAAGGCTTCCCACACACTGTCTGCCTGCACGAGAGACAGCTGTCCACGTTGCACCAGCGTGTGCAGCAGACTGCGTTTAGAGGCAACGTCCTGGCCCACATACCAGTGGCGAAGGCCCACGACCACTTGCCCTTTTGGCACGATGACGTACTGCACTGCTTTGCCCAGCTTGCGCGCTATCGCAGCGAGGGAGACTGGGTCGATATAAGCTTCGCTGGCCAGCGTGAGTGTGGTTTTACGCTCAACACCATTGGCTTCGTCCAGGGGCTGTCTTTCTTCACGCAAGGGCAGTACGGCGTAGTGCAAGGCGATTTGAGATGGCAACAGGCTGATCAAATCAGGGCTTAGCGCGATGGCATCAAAGTTTTCACACGTGACATGCCCTTGTTCCGCCACCGCCTGGGCCAATTGTTTGCTGGAGATGATTCCTCCGTGCACCAATGCGCTGCCTATGCACATGCCCACTGCAGGCTGCTGGAGGTAGCTGTCCAACTGCTCTTGGGAGACGGCAAGTTGCTCTACCAGTATGCGTGCCAGGGGCTTGCGTACCTGGCTGGCATCACCCAAGGATGGAAACTCGTGGCTCGTCTTGTCCCAAGCGATTCGCCGGATATCTTTGGACATGATCGTCTGCTTGAGTGCACGGTAGTTCGCCAGAAAGTTGATTAAATTACCCCAGAATAATCTGGGGATCGACAACACACCTTGCTGTATGCCGTAGTAGCGGGTGACAAAAATGACCCGCTGCAAGGCCCGGTTGAGCATCAGCATGAGGTTGATGACCAGCAGCACCGCCAGCCAGCCTTCACTCTCAAATATCGACAAAAACTGGTAGCTGTCCGGCACATAATGTTGGTACACCCACACCACCAGCAACTGAAGTAACAAAATAGTTGCCAGGAAGCTGGTGAAATTGGTAATCACGCCCTTGCGATCACGCCACAAGAAGTAATTCAATACGGGCGTGTCAGACCAACGATGGGTCTTGAATCCCTGGTACACGATACCTATGATCCAGCGCGATTTTTGCCGTATCGCATACGACAGAGAATCAGGAAAGTACTCTCGCACCGCAATCACACTGGCCTCGCGCGGGTTGATGCCGGCCTGCATTAGCGCACTGCGGGTTGCCGACGGATCGCAATCGCGCACAGGAAAGCGCACAAAAATCTCCGTCAAACCAAAAGACTTGAGTCTGAAGCCAATATCGTAGTCCTCGGTCAGGCTCTGTACGTCAAAGGCCATGCCATTGCCTGCCTCTAGAAGTTTAAGGATGGCGCGGCGGCTGAAACAGGTACCTACGCCCGCGCTGGGCATTTGTCCTGCCAGCGCTTCGCGAACGACGAGGTCTTTGCCGTGTGTTTCAGCAAACTCGTCCAGATAATGCCCACCGGTGAAGTCAGACCACGAGCGCTTGAGGGGATAGACCGGTAGTTGGATCAAGTCTTTGCTGCCGACCAACAAATTAAACAGGCGCAACTCCTGCTGGCAAAGCACATCCTCCGAGTCGTGCAGAATAAAACCTTCGAACTGCAAATTGGCGCGCTGCTCGAACTGCAATATAGCGTTGAGAACGTTATTCAGGCAATCGGCCTTGCTGGTTGGCCCAGGACGCACGCACACCACTTTATGGACGTTGGGATAGCGGGCACAAACCGTCTCCACGTCGTGCTGCGTTTGGGGGTCGTTCGGGTAGGTTCCTACAAAAATATGGTAGTTCTCGTAGTCCAACGTGATGGCGGCCAATTCTGCCATTTTGTCGATGACACCGTGCTCTTGCCATGCTGGCACCATGATGGCCAAGGGCTTTTCATCCAGGTTGTAGAGTTTGTTGACGCTCAGTTGCGGGTGCTTGCGGTATACGGTGACGCTGCGCCAAGCGCGGCGAGTCCAATACACGATATCAATGAAGAGATCGTCTAACCCGCTGATCAAAATGATGCCCGCCAGTACCAAGGCCACGTACATCAGGCAGTACAGGTAGATGGTGACCAGGTCAATCACCCACATATCGTGCTCCTTGCCAACTGTTGCGCTGGTTCAGTCACGCCAGGCCCAGAGCTGGTGTTGGGGTTGACTCCCAGGGCCTGTGCCAGGTAGGTCACAATCTGGTGCGACGCTGTGCCATCACCAAACGGATTGCCCGCTTGCTGCATGCGTTGGTATGCCAAGCCATCTTGCATGAGATGTTTGACGGCGGCAACGATGGCATCGCGACCCGTGCCCACCACCACGGCACACCCCGCACTGACCGCTTCAGGACGCTCGGTTTCATCTCTGAGCACCAGCAGTGGCACACCAAAGGTCGGGGCTTCTTCTTGCAAGCCGCCCGAGTCCGTCAATACCAGCCAGGCATCTATCAGGGCCTGCTGCATCTGCAGATAGTCCAGTGGGGCGGTCAATCGAACATTGGCCAGATCACCCAGAATCTGGTGCACGGGCGCCTGGATCACCGGATTCAAGTGCACCGGAAAGAGGATGTTCAGATCGGGTTGCATCCGCGCAATGTCTGCCACGGCATGGCAGATCTCCTGCACATCAGTACCCCAGTTTTCCCGCCGATGCACCGTCACTAAAACATGGCCACGGCCTTGCACCCGGCGTTTGATGCCTTTGCTGGTGCACACCCACTGCTGCGCATCAATCACCGTATTGCCCGTAACCCGGATGCTTGAATCGGCTATGCCTTCAGCCAACAAGGCCGCTTGGGCCCCCAAGGTCGGCGCAAAATGGTAGCGCGTAATGCGCGACAGCATTTGGCGCAAACCCTCTTCGGGGAAAGGGCGTTGGAGGTTGTAGGTGCGCAGTCCCGCTTCAACATGCGCCACCGGAACGCCGTGGTAGAAGGCTGACAGCGCTCCCAGAAAGGCGCTTTCCGTATCCCCTTGAACCACTACCAAATCCCAGGCCTGCTGTGCCAGCACGGCTTCGAGCTGGGTTCGGCAACCGGTACTAAATGCCAGCAAGCCAGCGCCTTCCCGGTGCAAACCGATGTCGGGTTGAATGTCAAAGCAGTTGAGAATCTGCTGGGCCATATCAGTATGCTGCCCCGTATGCAACCAGCGTACGTCGGCCCAACTCGTTGCCTGTAACGCGTGGTAGAGGGGCGCCAGTTTGATGATTTCTGGTCGGGTACCTGACACGAGCAATATGGAATGCATACGGCCTCCTGCGATGGTGCGGGTTGGCCAGCTCAATGGCGCGTGGGCAAGCCTGCGTCACCTGCATGCGGGGCATGTGTATCAAACATGTAGTCGTAGGTGTTTTGCCCGTTTAACGATGCCGGGGCGGCCACACGAGGTGGCTGCGAATCGTCAAAATCCTGTGTAACCGCAGCCCTGGTATGGTGATCATCCTGTTTCAAATTCACGATGAGCACAATTTCACCCGCAAATCTGCCTACGCCCAGGGCCTGCATTAGATGCTTTTCATGGTCGGTGGACGCGAGTCTGAGAAAACAAATGGCCTGGTGCGCTCCGTCATGGACCGCATTGAGGATGGTTAGTTTGTCTATCTGACCGAAGTGACCGCACAGCCCACGCACAGCGGGTGCTAATGCCTCCACGTTGGGGCATTGTTGTAGATCGTGCAAAGTTGCCGCACGGGTATAGTTGATTGCTTGCATCATGATGACCTCCTTAAAACTGCAAATTAAACAAAAAGTTGTGGCGCACCTTGAATGCGTAAAAGCTAACTAATTACTTATTCACAGAGGTAGTTTCTTTTTTTCGGGAAATTACTTCAATACCCAAAATAAGGTAGATATATTGAGTTAATTGACGGACCTCATTTGCGTGCAACCCGCTGTGGCTAAGCCACATGGCAGGGCAGCAAGATGAGAAATAGGTGCGTAGCCAGTTGAAAATTTTGTAACAATATGAAATAAATTCTAAAAATAATGTGATCAAGTCTCACTTTGGGTTGCTAATAGGTCACAAAGATGTAACTAGCTCCGTAACCGCATGGTGAATACCACCACGCATCAAACCATGAGGTGAAGCCTGTGCAGACCCAGCCTACCGCCCCAAAGAGCAGTGCTGCGCCAGTCGCAACTACGCTGCTCAGTAGCGATCTTGATAATGACAATTTGGCACACTTGGTTAAACGCCTGAGCACTACCCTGGCCAGCATCAGCGAGGCTTTTTTAACCTTGGACCTTCATGGTTGCTGCACTTATCTCAACCCAGAAGGCCAACTTTTATTGCAGCGCTCGCCACATCAAGTGCTGGCGCAACCGATATGGCAGGTAATAGACCAGGGTCAAGGCCAGCAGATTCGCAGCCGCATTGCGCAGGCATTGCGTGTCAAGCAATTGGTCGCGTATGAAGATTATTTTTCCAGTTTGGGCAAATGGCTGGAGGTGCGCGTGCATCCATTTGCTGATGGATTGGCGGTGTATTTTCGTGATGTGAGCCAGCGCAAGGCTGACGA
>JAYVDN010000722.1:0-3061 GCA_043749385.1 Polaromonas sp. | reverse complement strand
ATTTGTGCAACGTGGGCTCACTGTCGTAGGGATTCTGGGTGCTATAGCGCTGTTAGGTCTGCTGTGGCCCAACTACACACAGGCGCTGGAGGGGACTGCGTTGGTAGTGTCACTGTGTGCGTTAACCTCGTTTTGGTTGGTATTGCGCTCCGCGCTGCTAGGCGACCGGTTTGCCTGGCCAATGGTTGCCGCCAATGCAGCTATGGTGTTTGGCGTGGTTGGTTTGTATGCTGTGGTCTTGCATGTCATAGACAACAACGTAGCTTTGCAGGCGCTGGCTGCCATCTGCGTTGTAGGGTACTTGGTGGGTTGTTTGGTAGCAGTATGGCGGCGCAACAACGAGTTTTTGCGCATGCGCCGCGCTATGTCAATGCACCGCGAAAAAGACTTGCTGACCCAGCTATGGACTGGCGCAGCACTCATTAAACGGGTGGAACAAACCATCGCACGCGCCCGGCGCAATCGCCAAGAGACAGCCATTTTTTGTATTGAGATTTTCAACGCGCCCCAGTTGCGCCAAGAGTTGGGCAACAACGCGTTGGAGCAAGTGATCTACAGCATTGCCGCAAGGGTGCGCCAAACTGTGGGCGCGTCTACGGAAGTGGGCCGCTACGACGACACCAGCTTTGTGGTCATTGTAGAAAGCGTCAAACGCCCCAGCGCGCTACGCACCATAGGTCTGCGCTTGGCCGTGGCTGTACGCAAGCCTTTTATGCTCAACCCCTATAGCACCTCACCTAGGGAGTTCAAGGCCGACATGGGCGTGGGCATTGCCCGCTTGCCCGCTACGCGTGACCCGCGGGGTGGCTGGACAAGCCGCTCTAGCCGCACACACAAGTCCAACCCGGCAGACACCAGTTTTCTATCGGACAGTGCTGGTTTGTCGCAAGAGTCCATGCATGACGCATCCAAGTTGGCCAAAAAATCCCGTGCGTTCAATTCCCGTGTGGCCATCATGGACGCCTACTCGCGCAAGGCCATAGCCGTAGAAGAAGCCGAGTTGCCCTGAAAACAAAAGGCCAACCGGTTAGGTTGGCCTTTCGATGATGTACAAAGCAATATGGGTGCGCGCTTTGGCATCTTTTGTCTCCTCAAGCCCTCAGGTTCGGCGTACCGAACAGAAGTGACCCTAATATAGTGCGCTGGCCTTGTGTTGGGCATTGGGATTTTCCCTTTGGAGGCAAGTCGGAAAATCACCTGTGAGACAGATTTGCCATCACTCTGTAGCTGAACGTAAACCTTGTGCCGCACCTGTGAATTTCACAACCCCTGAATAATCCACTGCGCCGCCTTCTCTGCCAGCATCAATGTAGGGCTGTTGGTGTTGCCACTGGTGATGGTGGGCATCACGCTGGCATCCACCACCCGCAGGCCGTGCACCAAGCCGCCCTTGCCATCGCGCACCCGAAGGTGAGAATCGACCACGGCCATCGGGTCGTTGGCTTGGCCCATCTTGGCCGTGCCGACGGGGTGAAAGATGGTGGTGGCAATATCGCCTGCTAATTTTGCCAGCTCCTCGTCAGTTTGAAACTGCACGCCCGGCTTCCACTCCTGGGGCTGGTATGCGGCCAGCGCTGGCTGCGCCACAATGTTGCGCGTGATGCGCAGGCTGTCGGCAGCTACTTTGCGGTCTGCATCGGTGCTCAGGTAGTTGGGCGCAATCGCCGGTGCGTCTTCAAATTTGTTGGACGTGATGTTGACCGTGCCCCGGCTGGTGGGGTTCAGGTTGCACACGCTGGCCGTGAAGGCTGGGAAGGTGTGCAGTGGCTGGCCAAAGGCGTCCAGGCTGAGCGGCTGCACATGGTATTCAATGTTCGGGTAGGGCTGGTCGGGGCTGCTGCGGGTGAAGGCACCCAATTGGCTGGGGGCCATGCTCATCGGCCCCGTTTGTTTGAGCGCATATTCCATGCCGATTTTGGCCTTGCCCCACCAGGAATTGGCCAGCACATTGAGCGTCTCTACCCCCTGCACCTTGAACACGGCGCGGATCTGCAAATGGTCTTGCAGGTTAGCCCCCACTCCAGGTAAATCGACGATAGGTTCTACGCCTTTGCTTTTAAGATCGGCGGCATTGCCAATACCTGAGAGCTGCAAAATTTGCGGACTGCCCACGGCACCTGCGGTCAAAATGACTTCAGCGCTGGCCTGCACGGTCAGCATTTTATTGCCTGTCCACACCTCTACGCCGGTGCAGCGCTGGCTGCCGTCGGGCTGCTTTTCCAGTATCAGGCGGGATACATGGGCATGCGTCCACATCTCAAAATTGGTGCGGCCATAGCAGGTCGGCCGCACAAAAGCCTTGGCGGCGTTCCAGCGCAGGCCGCTCTTTTGGTTCACCTCAAAGTAACCCACACCTTCGTTGCTGCCACGGTTAAAGTCATTGGTCGCGGGTATGCCCGCTTGTTGCGCAGCCTGCGAAAAAGCGTCCAACACGTCCCAGCGCAGGCGCTGCTTTTCAATTCGCCACTCCCCACTGCTGCCGGTGCTGGGGTGGCCATGGAAATCCGCCAGCTCTTGCGGTACTTTGGCGCTCTGACCCTTGGGAATATCGCGGGAGAAGCTATCAATAGAGTAGTGATTCTCGTGCGCTTTAAAGTCTTGCAAGCAGTTGTCCCAGCGCCAGGCATCGTCACCCGTCAGCTGCGCCCACTGGTCGTAGTCCCGCGCCTGACCGCGCATATAGATCATGCCGTTGATGCTGCTGCAGCCGCCCAGCACCTTGCCGCGCGGGTAACCTAGCGCGCGGCCGTTCAGGCCATTTTCGGCTTCGGTTTTGTACAGCCAGTCGGTGCGCGGGTTGCCTATGCAGTACAGGTAACCTACGGGTATGTGGATCCAGTGGTAGTCGTCCTTACCGCCTGCCTCGATCATCAAAACGTGTTTGGAGCGGTCAGCGCTAAGGCGGTTGGCCAGCAGGCAACCGGCGGTGCCGCCGCCGATGATGATGTAGTCAAAAACAGGATGGGTCATTTTGTTTGAGCGTTCTGAAATTCACGGCACGGAGGGGCTGGCGTTCGAGAGCCGGGGAGCCGAGTCTTGTACTGTGCCCGCCCTGGCACTT